>NZ_BAAFRV010000002.1:0-248875 GCF_045862035.1 Enterococcus hailinensis
ATATCAACACTCCTCGTTATACATTATATTATATAACGAGTTATAAGTCTACAAAAAAACCGCTATATATCAAGCGTTACAGCGGTTTTTCGAGTGATTATCGTTACACAATTCGGGAATGCAGGTTACAAAAAAAACCTCACTCGATTGAGTGAGGCTCGATTGTTGTCAAACAACAATTATTTGCTTAATGAATCTTTAGCTTGGTCAGCTAGTGCAGTGAAAGCAGCTGCATCGTTAACTGCTAAATCAGCTAACATTTTGCGGTTGATTTCGATACCGGCAAGTTTAAGACCGTGCATTAATTTTGAGTAGCTTAAGCCGTTCATACGAGCTGCAGCGTTGATACGTGCAATCCATAATTTACGGAAGTCGCGTTTCTTTTGACGACGATCGCGATATGCGTAGTTGTATGAATTCATTACTTGTTCTTTAGCTGTTTTAAATAGAGTGTGTTTAGAACCGTAGTAACCTTTAGCTAGTTTTAATGTCTTTTTACGACGTTTACGAGTTACTGTTCCACCTTTAACACGTGCCATGTTTAATTCCTCCTAATAAATAAATCATTGAATTTTTTAAGTTGTAAAGCGGGTGACGCAATTATTTCATGCGTGCCAATTGTTGGCGGATACGTTTGTAATCGCCTTTTGATACCATAGATGCTTTACGTAATTGACGACGTTGTTTTTTAGTTTTTCCGTGGAAACGGTGACTTGTAAAGGCGCGGAAACGTTTCAAACCGCCGTTACCAGTACGTTTTACGCGTTTTGCTAAACCGCGATGTGTTTTTTGTTTTGGCATGACTAAAATTCCTCCTACTTTTCATTTCGCATACTCTTCAACCAGAGTCAAAGATGCATTCTCAAAATTATTGCTAGTCTTTCTTTTCTTTCGGTGCAAGCACTAAGAACATGCTACGTCCGTCCATCTTCGCTTTTTGTTCAACTGTAGCGATATCGCCAGTTTCTTCCGCTAAACGATCAAGAACTTTTTGACCAATATCTTTATGGGTAATGGCACGGCCCTTGAAGCGGATCGAAGCTTTCACTTTGTCGCCTTTTTCTAGGAATTTACGCGCATTACGAAGTTTTGTGTTAAAGTCATTCACATCGATCGTTGGACTCAAACGAACTTCTTTAACGTTGATCACTTTTTGTTTCTTACGTGCTTCACGTTCTTTTTTCTGTTGTTCGAAGCGATACTTTCCGTAATCCATAATACGTGCTACTGGTGGTTTCGCACCTGGAGCGACTAAAACTACATCAAGATTTGCTTGTTCGGCTATTTTTAGAGCTTCTACTTTCGCTACAACACCTAATTGTTCGCCGTCTTGTCCGATCAAACGTACTTCTCGTGCACGAATGCCGTCGTTAACCATCATATCCTTTGCTATGGTCATTCACCTCCAAAATTTTTGAGAGAAAAAAAGCGAATAAAAAAACGAGTTCTTTACGAACCCGCACGTAGTCCGACTCATCGAAAAGATCAGTCATTAACTATCTAGCCCAGCGAGATATTCGCGTAAGGCGAGAAGCGGGTGCTTCTGCTTTCATTTCTCAACTTTAATAGTATATCTTTGTTTATCTATTTTGTCAATCTATTTTATTTACTTTTTAAAAAATCGCCAGTCAAAAAGCAAGTGACTATTTTTCATTTTTGCTATAATGTAAGTAGAAAATTTAAGGAGGTACACCTATGTACCGATTGATTGCATGTGATTTAGATGAAACACTTTTAGACAAACAGCGACACGTCTCTTCAAAAACTCAAGAAATAATCAAACAAGCAGAAGTCAAAGGTACTACTTTTGCTCCTGCAACGGGTCGCGGCTTTCATTCAATCAAGCAGACTTTAATAGAATTAGATGCTGTCGATAAAGCAAATCATTATATGATCGGCTTCAATGGCGGCGTAGTCGTCGAAAGTCAAGGACCCACGATCATTAAAGAATCTCCGATGTCATTCGAGCTTTTAGCTCAGTTATTTGAATTTGGCTCTAAGTATGATGTTGCGATCCATCTTTATACGTTTGAACAAACCTATGTGTATCATAGCAATCCGAATGAAGATGCCTATCTTTCAACGATTCCTCATGAAAAACGAACGGACGATGATTTTTCCTTTTTGGAAAAACAAACGTGTTATAAAGCCTTGTTCCAAAACTTAGATCGTCACTATCTGGAAACAATCGAACAAGACATGCCGAATGAACTTCATGAAGCCTTAGAAATTAGTTATTCATCGAATCGTTATATCGAATTTAATCCGAAAGGTGTCAATAAAGGGACGGCTTTAAAAAGTTTAGCCGCTCATTTAGCGATTCCCATGGATGAAACAATTGCTATCGGAGATAATACTAACGATCTTTCAATGATCCAAACAGCTGCTTTAGGTGTTGCTGTGGCAAATGCGATTCCTGAAATCAAAAAAGCTGCTCAATATACTACAATCGCGGATCACGAAAACAGCGCAGTTGCCGAAGTTATCGAAAAATTTATTTTATAAAAAAAAGTCTGAGACACGAGTATAAATACTTTTGTCTCAGACTTTTTATCGTATTCGGCGCCATAATACCAACATCAGCCAGATCGATAATCCTAAACTGATCACTAAAGAAATGATCCACCCTACTTCTGAATGCGTAAAAGGTAATGGCATATTCATCCCGAAAAAACCTGTTACGATCGTGGGAATCGTTAACAATAACGACCAGATCGTCAATATTTTCATCGTATCATTCAAGTTATTATTCAGAAGATTATTATACGTTCCTGATAATTGATCCAATATCTCACTGGATAATTTCGTCATCTCAACAGCTTGCTTTGCTTCGATCAATGCATCGTCGAGTTCTTCTTTTTCTTGTTCTGTAAAACTAGAAAAAATTGACTGTGCCTTGATCTGTTCTAAAAGAACAGCATTTTGCTTAGTAGCAGTCACTAAATAGACTAAGCCGATTTCTAAATCAGAAAGAGCTAATAAATTTTTATTCGTCGTTTTTTCTCTTAATTTTTTATTCAGTTGGATCCGCTGGCTGTCTACTTCTTCTACTAAAGGAAAATAATAATCGGAAATCAAAAACAAAGTATGAAAAAGCAAACTAGCTGCACTTTGATTTGGTTCGTCATTCAATAAACGTTCAATGATATTTTCAACATACATCGTTCGTTCATTGACAAAAGAAAAAAAACGCTGGTCTTTTAAGATAAAAGCCATCGGACTTGTCTCATAATGATTGTCTTTTTTCAGCAGATTCGGTACTTTAAAAATCAACAATAATGCTTTTTCTGTCGGATCATATTCAACCCGTGCTCGTTCATTTTTATCCAAAGCATAGGTTAGCATTTCATCACTAATGGAATAACGTTCTTTCAATTTTTTTACTTCATGAGATTGGGTACTATCTACATTGATCCATGAACTAAGGTCTTGATTAAATGTTTGGCTACTGTCCATTTTTACGCCCCTCCACTTTCCTTCATCAATTTTTAGTATACCAAAATCGATCTTTGGTTGCTCCTATCCACGCTTTGAATGATACAAAAAAGCACGCAATTTTCTTTGCGTGCTTTGACTTATTCTGCTGGTACAGCTTGAACTTCTAAAATTTTTTCATCAATCATGCGAATGACTTCTTCACGAGCTGTAAGATCATCGACAAAGTTCAATTGGTCGCCATCGATTTGAATTTTAGGACTTTCATTATAGTCTTCATACCATTGATCATAACGACGATTCAATTCTTTATAATAATCATATAATGTCGGGTCAAATTCCAATTGTTCATATTCACGACCGCGTTTTTGGATTCTTTCCATCATCGTTTCAAAAGAAACGCGAATGTGGACTAATAGATCTGGATGTTTCTTCTGAGCGGCATAAGGCAACTCTTGCATCATATTTGCTAATAATTCATCATAAACTTTTACTTCAGTTTCAGTTGCTCGACCTAAGTCCGCATTTAAATGGAACAATAAAGAATCTTCATAGATCGAACGATCCAAGACATTATTGTCATCTTGCATCGCTTTTTTGATGCTATCAAACCGTTTATTTAAAAAGTAGATCTGCAATAAAAAGGCATACTGCTCTGGATCTGCATAAAACAATGGCAATACTTCATTATCTTCAATTGATTCATAAAAAGCTTGACTCCCCAAATGTTTAGATAACATTTCTGTCAAACTAGATTTCCCTGCTCCGATGGTTCCTGCTAGTACAATCACGCTCATAAACCTCCAACTCGCTTCATACAAAATATGGTACATAATTCTCAACTCAACAAATATACCCCCAATATATGGTGTAGTCAAATAAAAAATGCAAAGAAATAATTATCTCTGCTTCTAAAGAATGTTTAAAAATATGAGGATTATCGAAAACTTTTCAGCGGTTTCGTTTACTTGTCGCAAGACTGTGAGTAAAATGGAAAGAGACTAAATTTGATAATTCCGATATAATAAGAATGATATAAAAGCATTCCTATTTACAAGTTAAATAAACAAAATGTATTATTTTTTATAAAAGCTATTTAGCTTAAATCAAATAAAAACCATACCCTTACATAAAAAAGTATCTTGCTACACCTCTTTCTAGAAGCAGACTTATTTTATGTGAGATAACTACTCTAAAATGAATTAGGAGTTTTTTTAATGAAATCGATCGGCACGGGTTATGCCAGTGGGAAAATTATATTAATGGGCGAGCATTCTGTTGTATATGGCGAGCCTGCAATTGCGTTCCCTTTTTCAGGAACAGGTATTCAAGCAACGATTCGTAAAAACAAACTTGAATCATGGATTGAGTCTAGTTTCTTCCACGGACCGCTCAGCGAAGCACCCACTACGATGCGCAACGTTACTATTTTACTTTGGTATCTGGTTAAGCATTTTAAAATTCCAGAACCTTTTTACTTAAAGATAGAAAGCTCCATTCCTGCAGAACGCGGAATGGGCTCCAGTGCTGCAGTAGCTGTTGCAATCACACGGGCGGTTTTCGACTGGATGGAAGAGCCTGCGACCCAAGAGAATGTTTTATATTTCGTGAACCAAGCAGAAGCAGTCGCACACGGTAATCCAAGTGGGATTGATGCTACAACCATCAGTGGAACTGAACCAATTCGTTATCAAAAAGAAATTGGTTTCCAACCTTTCCAATTGAATATGGACGCTTTTTTAGTTGTTGCCGATACAGGTATCAAAGGACAAACACGTAAAGCTGTTCGCGACATCGCAAAATTAAGGGAGTTAAGACCTCGCGAAACAGCGAAACAAATCAAATCTCTAGGGCGATTGACACAACAAGCACAACAAGCGATTCTAAAAAATCAGCCGCATATTTTAGGAGATTGTATGAATCAAGCACAAGGCTTACTACGTTTATTAGGTACAAGCAATCGCCATTTAGATCATTTGATCGAAACGGCTTTAACACATGAAGCTTTAGGAGCAAAATTAACAGGCGGCGGCCGTGGGGGCTGCATGATCGCCTTAGCAGAAAATGAAACGAGCGGACGGCAACTACAGCAAACACTATTAGATGCCGGGGCGCGCAATACATGGATTGAAGGGTTAGGTGTGTACGCACATGTTTAGCGGGAAAGCGAAAGCTTATACGAATATTGCCTTAATTAAATATTGGGGTAAAAAAAATCAAGAATTAATTTTACCAATGAATAACAGTCTATCTTTAACATTAGATGCTTTTTATACCGAAACAACAGTCATTTTTTCAACTGAATTCACGGAAGACCAATTTTATTTAGACAATCAATTACAAGATTCGAAAGCGACTATAAAAATAAGTCGCTTTCTTGATTTAGCCAGAAAAAAAACCGATTGTACCTTATTCGCTGTCGTTAAAAGTCAAAATTTTGTTCCTACTGCAGCAGGACTGGCCTCTTCCGCTAGTGGATTGGCAGCTTTGGCTGGAGCGGTTAGTGCTGCTTTGAATTTAGATTTGTCGCCGATCGCACTATCTCGTCTAGCACGTCGAGGTTCAGGCTCTGCTTCTCGTAGTGTTTATGGCGGTTTTGCCGAATGGGAAAAAGGAACTTCCGACGAGACTTCCTATGCAACCAAAATCATTAGTAACGATTTCGAGCAAGATTTAAGTATGATTTTTATTGTAGTTAATGATGCAAAGAAAGATGTTTCTAGCCGTGATGGCATGCAACGAACAGTTGAAACTTCTTCATTTTATGATGGCTGGCTACAAAGTGTTCCAAAAGACTTGGCTAAAGCCAAAGCAGCGATTGCAGCAAAAGATTTTACGGCTCTAGGCGAAGTGACTGAAGCAAGTGCGCTAAAAATGCATGGCACTACATTAGCCGCTACACCTCCTTTTACATATTGGTCAGCTGAAAGCATGAAGGCAATGAATCTTGTTCGTCAACTAAGAACAACCGGTATTTCTTGCTATTTCACAATGGATGCGGGTCCTAACGTCAAAGTTTTAGTTGAGCGTAAAAATGAAGAAAAAGTTCTTGATGAGTTAGCTAAACATTTTGATCCAACTCAATTGATTGTCGCTCATGCAGGACCAAGTATTGAAATTTTATCAACGGAGGAAGCATAAATGATCGAAGTATCTGCACCAGGAAAACTATATATCGCCGGCGAGTATGCGGTGGTCGAACCTGGACATCCTGCCATCATCGTTGCCATTGATCAATTCATTACGGTAACGATCGAACCGGCTAAAAAAAGCGGCAGTATCCAATCGACTCAATATAGTGATTTGCCTGTACGTTGGACTCGACGTAATAATGAACTCGTTTTGGATATTCGTGACAATCCTTTTCATTATATTTTAGCTGCCATCCATTTCACTGAAAAATTCGCTCAAGAAAAAGGTAAAAAATTAGCCTTCTTTGATTTAAAAGTTACGAGTGAATTAGATAATTCAAATGGACGTAAATACGGTTTAGGTTCTAGCGGTGCCGTGACCGTCGCAACTGTTAAAGCATTAAACGCCTTTTACGAACTGAACTTATCACAATTAGAGCTATTTAAATTAGCGACGTTAGCCCATTTAAATGTCCAAGGAAACGGTTCATGCGGAGATATCGCAGCTAGTTGCTATGGCGGCTGGCTAGCTTTTTCAACTTTCGATCATGATTGGGTCTTAAGTAAGTTAGCTAACGAGAAATTAACAGACTTGATCGCTTACGACTGGCCAAATTTAAATATCGAACCACTAAAGGTCCCTGAAGATTTACGTTTGTTGATTGGTTGGACTGGAAGTCCTGCTTCTACTTCGGATTTAGTTGATCAAGTTCATCAATCTAGAGATGAAAAGAAAACTTCTTACGAACAGTTTTTGACCGATAGCAAAGACTGTGTCGACCAAATGATTCTAGGATTCAAACAAAATGATGTGTCATTGATTCAATCAATGATTCGAAAAAATCGTATATTACTTAATCAACTAACGAGCCTCAGCAACGTCTCAATCGAAACTGAGGAACTAAAAAGACTAAACGACTTAGCGGAAAAATATGGTGGCGCAGCAAAATCTTCTGGTGCTGGCGGTGGCGACTGCGGTATCGTAATCGTCGATAAGCGGGCTGGCATCTTACCCTTGATGAGTTCTTGGGAAAAAGCTGGTATTACCCCATTACCTTTACATGTTTATCACTTAACGGAGGATCACTATGAATCGTAAAGACGAACACGTCTCATTAGCTCGCGCCTTTCACCATAAACAAAAAGAAAATGATTTTGATGCTGTACGCCTGATCCATTCTTCTTTGGTTAAAACAAAGTCTGATTCTATCGACTTGAGCACTGAAATTCTTGGTTTAAAATTAGCTGCTCCGTTTTATATCAATGCCATGACTGGTGGAAGTGAAAAAACAAAAAAGATCAACCATGATTTAGCGATCATCGCACGGGAAACAAATTTGATGATGGCGACCGGCTCTGTCAGTGCAGCCTTAAAAGATCCTAGCGTCGCTGATTCTTATACCGTTATCCGCGAGGTCAATCCCAATGGCCCGTTGCTAGCGAATATGGGCGCTGGCCGTACCAGTGAAGATGCTCAAAAAATCGTTGACCTTTTACATGCTGATGGTATGCAAATCCACTTAAATGTCCCGCAAGAATTAGTTATGCCTGAAGGCGACAGCGATTTTTATGATTGGCCCAAAAATATCAAAGAATCGATTGAAAAATTACATGTGCCTGTGATCGTAAAAGAAGTCGGCTTTGGGATGACCAGAGAAACGATTCAACAATTGCAAAGCTATGGTGTAAAAGCCATCGATGTATCAGGGCGTGGCGGAACCAGTTTTTCACAAATTGAAAATGCTCGAAGGAAAAAACGTGAATTGAGCTATCTTGATGATTGGGGACAATCAACGGTTATCTCTTTACTTGAAGCACAAGCTATCGATCACCTTACGATCCTTGCTTCTGGCGGAATTCGTGATGCATATGATATTTTTAAAGCTCTTTGTTTAGGAGCAAAAGCAGTCGGGATCTCTGCAACTATCTTAGATTCATTAATGAGTGACGGTGTCGATAAAACGATCGAGCTGATTGAAGATTGGAAAGTCCAGTTAGCCCGTTTATATCTAATGACTGACAAAACCACAACAGACGAACTAATCAAAAATCCTATTATTTTAAGTGGCTCTCCTAAAGAATGGTGTCAGGCACGAGGCATCGATTATCAACGACTAGCTAATAGAAAATAAAGAGGATGCGTTAAACGCATCCTCTTTATTTTCTAAACAAGCGTTGCAGCCAAGTTTTCTTTTGACCGACTCGAATATTACTGCCAATTTTAGTTGAATCCAACATTGCTTGGAAAACTAAATTATCTTGCAATAACAATTGATTGATTGTTTTTAATCGTTTGAGCTGTTTTTCGTTATATTGCTCTGGATCAATATTTTTTGCATCGATGTTTCGTTCAATATCTCTTTGAATCAACTTTATCAACTCATACTGGCGAGTCAATAAATAATTGATTTGTTTTACTTCATGAGGTTCAACAGTCATTTCTATTGTTGAGGGAGCCAAACGATTCAAGGCCGCAATATAATCCTGCATATCTAACATAAAGATATAATTTGCTTTACTTCCCATAATTTTTTTCTCATTTACTAAATAGTCAACGATCGCATGTAAATGAGCTCCTGATTCACCTAATTCTTTGATCTCTCTCCTCAATTTTTCCATCATCATGAACCCTTTCCGCGTATATTAAATTCAGTCTATCGTTTTTTTAGGGCCATAACAATCAAAGAGGATCAATTTTTCTAAATAAAATAATTTTTTAAATAAAAAACACACTTACATATAAAAAAAGAGTCTCCATATGGAGACTCTTTTTTCAACTACGCTTTATAGTCGTAGGCTGTGACGATGATACCTTTTAATTCACTGATCAATGGTTCTTTAGGATTAGCGGTTGTACATTGGTCTTCGTAGGCTAATTCAGCCATACGATCAACTGTTGAATCTAATGTTTCTTGCGTGACGCCTTGCGCTTTCAAGTTCATATCGATTCCACATTTAACCCCTAAGTCGTAGACAGCTGTAATCAAAGCTTCCACCAATTCTTCAGTGGTATTTCCTTTTAGACCTAAGAAGCGAGCAATGTCAGCATAATCAGAGTCTGCACGGAAATAATCATATTTAGGGAACATCGCATGTTTTTGCGGATCTTTGGCATTGTAACGGATAATATGTGGTAATAAGATTGCATTTGTCCGTCCATGAGGAATACCGTATTCTCCACCAATTTTATGAGCGATTGAGTGACAAATTCCTAAGAAAGCATTGGCAAAAGCCATACCAGCCATCGCTGAAGCATTATGCATTTTTTCTCTTGCTTCTGTATCGCCTGTCTTCACTGATTTTTCAAGATAATCAAAGACGATTTTGATTGCTTGTAAACTCAAGCCACGCGTGTAATCAGATGCCATGACAGAAACATAAGATTCAATTGCATGAGTTAAAACATCCATACCTGTGTCTGCTGTAACTGATGCTGGAACCGTCATAACGAATTGAGGATCCACGATTGCTACATCTGGCGTCAATGCGTAATCCGCTAATGGGTATTTTACATGTGTTTCACTATCAGTAATAACAGCAAATGGCGTTACTTCTGAACCTGTTCCAGAAGTTGTCGGAATACATACAAATTGTGTTTTTTCTGGTTTGCCGATGTTGTATGTCCGTTTACGGATATCCAAGAATTTTTGTTTGGCACCAAAGAACGAAGTATCTGGGTGTTCAAAGAACATCCACATGCCTTTTGCCGCATCCATTGCAGATCCACCACCAAGAGCGATAACTGTATCTGGTTGGAAATCATTAAACATTTCTAAACCTTTATAAACAGTGTTCGTTGACGGATTTGGTTCAACATCGGAGAAGACTTCGATTTTTACATCATTCGTACGACGACCTAAAACTTCACGAACGATATCAGCATACCCGAATTGAACCATTCCTGGATCACAAACCAACATGACACGTTCGACATTTTCCATTTGTGTTAGGTACAATAAAGAATTTTTTTCAAAATAGATTTTTGGCGGTAATTTAAACCATTGCATATTCGTTCTCCGTTTCGCTACAGTTTTGATATTGATCAAGTCAATCGCAGATACGTTATGAGAAACTGAATTGTGTCCATATGATCCACAACCTAATGTTAATGAAGGAATCAATTCATTATAGATATCACCAATACCACCTTCAGCCGATGGTGAGTTTACTAAGATTCGGCAAGCTTTCATTCGTAACCCAAATTGAATTTGTAAGTTTTCATCTTCCGTATGAATAACAGCCGTATGTCCAAGTCCACCTAGGTCCAACATACCTTCACATAGTTCAAAACCATGAGCTGTATTTTCTGCTTTGACCATAGCTAAGACTGGCGAAAGTTTTTCACGTGACAATGGATAATCTGCACCAACCCCATCAAGTTCTGCAATCAATAATTTTGTTCCTGCTGGAACTTTGATACCAGCTCGTTCAGCAATATCAATTGCTGAATGACCGACGATCGCTGGATTAACAGCATACTTGCCTTCATTCATAACGGCGTCTTCTAATTTGCTTAATTCTGATTTTTTAACAAAGTATACTTGATGACTTTCGAATTCTGCTTTTACGTCTGCATAAACTTCTTTATCAACGATCACCGCTTGTTCAGACGCACAGATCATTCCATTATCAAATGTTTTAGAAACGATCAAGTCATTGACAGCACGTTTGATTTTTGCTGTTTTTTCAATGTAAGAAGGTGTATTACCAGGACCAACGCCTAAAGCTGGTTTACCTGTAGAGTACGCTGATTTGACCATGCCTGCCCCGCCAGTCGCTAAAACGATCGCGATACCTGGATGATTCATCAAACCAGTTGTTCCTTCTAATGATGGTTTTTCGATCCATTGGATACAATTTTCAGGGGCTCCGGCTGCGATAGCTGCATCACGAATGATACGAGCCGCTTCAGACGAACATTTTTGTGCACTTGGATGAAAAGCAAAAACAATCGGATTCCGTGTTTTTAAAGCGACCATGGCTTTAAAAATCGTAGTAGATGTTGGATTTGTTGTTGGAGTAACGCCACAAACAACACCGACTGGTTCAGCGATTTGAATCAAGCCTTTTTGTTTATCTTCATTGATAACACCAACAGTTTTGTCATTTTTGATGCTGTTCCAAATATATTCAGATGCATACATATTTTTGATTGCTTTATCTTCGTAAATTCCGCGTCCTGTTTCTTCTACCGCCATTTTTGCAAGCATCATATGTTTATCTAAAGCTGCCATCGCCATTTCGTGAACGATATGGTCAACTTTTTCTTGATCAAAATCTGCCATTTCTTTTAATGCAACATTTGCTTTAGTTGCCAATTCATCTATTGTTTGTTCAACACTGATTGTCTGAGTTTTTTCTTTTTCTACCGCTTTAGCCATGTGGATCCTCCTAGAAAAATTATTGTGTTTCTTTTCACATATATATCATACAACAGCGTTTCCATTTTGTAAAGAACTTTTTTGTGATTCTTTTCACACCAAGTTACATATGGTTAGAACCTTTTAAATAAAGAAAAAAACAGTATCCGATAGCTCTATTATTTAGATAATATATAAATGATATTAAATTCACAATTATACTATTAGTAAAAAGTATATAAAAAAAGACCCGGAAATTTCCGGATCTTTCAAAATTAGAAAAAATTCACTTTTATTTTTCTTCAGGTTTTTCTTCGATGATTGTTTCAGTTGGTTCTTCTGTTTTCGGTTCAACACTTGGTGTTTCAACCGGTGCGGCAGTTGTTGTTGTGCCTGATTGTACATTTTTAATTGATGCACGATCAAATACTAAATAGATTCCTTCACAGTCCAAAGTAACTGTCTTATCTTCTGGATTCATTTCGTGAACGACTCCGTGTAATCCACCGATCGTTACAACGTTGTCTCCAGCTTTCATTGAATCTAATACATTCTGACGATTTTGTTGTTGTTTCTTTTGAGAACGATTCATCATAAAGAACATTCCCAACATCAAAACAAGTAAGATGATCATTGAATAGTTACCCATTTTAAATTTCCCCTCGCATTCATAGTAATTCCATTGTTAACTGTAACAAAATTTTTACTGTTACACTAGCATTTTTGGTTATCCTTTAAAAACTTTTTGCGTTTTGTTTATTAAAACCATACTCTTCAAAAAAGGCTTGACGGAATTCTAATAAATTATCATCCATGATCGCTTGACGAACTTGTTTCATTAAGTTGATCAAGAAGTGTAAGTTGTGATAAGACGTCAGACGAATGCCAAATGTTTCATCACAATGAATCAAGTGACGAATATATGCACGTGTATAATTTTTACAAGTATAGCAATCGCATTTCTCATCTAACGGACGGAAATCATGTGCATACTTAGCATTTTTAACAACTAAGCGTCCTGCTGAAGTCATACATGTCCCATTCCGAGCAATTCGTGTTGGCAAGACACAGTCAAACATATCAACTCCACGAATGACACCATCGATCAATGAGTCGGCTGCACCAACACCCATTAGATAGCGCGGTTTATTTTCAGGAATCAATGGTGTCGTAAATTCTAGGACACGATTCATTTCTTCTTTTGGTTCACCAACAGATAAGCCGCCGATCGAATAGCCTGGGAAATCCATGCTGACTAAGTCTTTCGCGCTTTGGCGACGTAAGTCTTCAAAACCGGCACCTTGGATAATACCAAACAGACCTTGGGTAGATGGATTTGCATGTGCTTTTAATCCGCGTTCTGCCCAACGAGATGTACGCTCCACTGATTTTTTCACGTAATCATAGCTTTCATCAAATGGCGGGCATTCGTCAAAGCTCATCATGATATCGGAACCTAATTTATTTTGGATATCAATTGCTTTTTCAGGTGATAAGAACATTTTTGAACCATTTAAATGATTTTTGAAATGCACACCCTCTTCAACAATATTACGCATATCTGCTAATGAGAAAACTTGGAAACCACCAGAATCGGTTAAAATCGGTTGATCCCAATTCATGAATTTATGTAATCCTCCAGCTTCTGCAACAAGATCTTCACCAGGTCGTAACCACAGATGATACGTGTTGCTCAAGATAATTCCAGCACCCATAGCTTTCAATTCTTCTGGCGACATCGTTTTGACCGTCGCTAATGTTCCTACTGGCATAAACATCGGTGTTGGAAATGTTCCGTGCGGTGTAATGATTTCGCCCAAACGAGCACCCGTATGTTTTTCTTTCTTTATTAAGCGATAAGAAATGGCAGGTTCAGTCATTTAATTTCCTACTTTCTTTCATATGTTATGTATTAGTTTGCAACGAGTACCATGATACTGGTTTTAAGTAGCTTTTGCAACTTTCCTTCAACACCTTAATGCTTATTAAAAGAAGTTGTACTTTCTTGATCATAAATATACAAGCTTATTCATTTTTATTTTTTTTATCAAAATAGTTAAATAATTGTTCCTATCTAAACAAGCAAACTTTTATTTTATAAAATTAAACTAGGATACTGGTAATGTATTTCAAGAAAAAATTGAAGAACTGATTTATTTTTTAATTCTTCTCATTTTATACTAACAGCAAACAACAATTGTGAAATAAATATTTATTAATAGAAAGCGTTTACATCTGCGAATGTACCAATTATGATTAAGTCGTTAAAAAAATACTAGGAGGAACAACATGGTTAAAACAGCTGAACAGGAACAAAGGGAAGTTATTACTGTTGACACCGTAGTCAATGAATTAGCGAAAAACGGAAATGAAGCATTGAAAATTTTCTCTACTTTCACACAAGAAAAAGTAGACCATATCGTTCATGAAGGTGCTATGGCAGCTTTAGACAAGCATATGATGCTTGCGAAAATGGCGGTAGAAGAAACTGGTCGAGGAGTCATTGAAGACAAAGCAATCAAAAATATGTATGCATCTGAATATATCTGGAACAACATCAAAAATGACAAAACAGCTGGTGTGATTTTTGAGGATAAGCAAAAACATCTAATTCAAATTGCTGAACCAGTTGGTGTCATTTGCGGCGTCACTCCAACGACCAACCCGACCTCGACAACTGTCTTTAAGTCATTGATTGCTTTGAAAACACGTAACCCGATTGTCTTTGCCTTCCACCCTAGTGCACAAAAATGTTCAGCAGAAGCTGCACAAATCGTACGTGATGCAGCCATTGCTGCCGGAGCTCCCGAAAATTGTATTCAATGGATCGAAACTCCATCACTTGAAGCCACTCAAGGATTGATGAACCATCCTGGTATCGCAGTCGTTTTGGCTACTGGCGGCGGTGCTATGGTGAAAGCTGCTTACTCTACAGGTAAACCAGCTCTAGGTGTTGGTCCGGGTAATGTTCCTTCTTATATTGAAAAAACAGCAAATATCAAACGCGCTGTCAATGACTTACTTGTTTCAAAAACATTTGATAGTGGAATGATCTGTGCTTCTGAGCAAGCAGTGATCGTTGATAAAGAAATCTATGCAGACGTCAAAAAAGAATTCCAAGCACATCAAGTATATTTTGTTAAGAAAAATGAACTTCGTCAATTAGAAGATGTCGTAATGAATGAAGAAAAATATGCTGTCAATCCAAGAATCGTAGGTTATTCAGCAAAAGCTATTGCTGATTTGGCAGGAATCGCTGTTCCTGAAGGGACTAAACTGCTGATTGCAGAATTAGCAGGTGTTGGTGCAGAGTATCCTCTTTCACGCGAAAAACTATCACCTGTCTTAGCAATGGTGCAATCATCAAATATTGAACATGGTTTTGAATTATGTGAAGAGATGTTAGCTCTAGGCGGGCTTGGACATACGGCAGTCATCCATACTGAAGACGAATCAGTTGAATTAGCTTTCGGCTTGCGAATGAAAGCTTGCCGAATTTTAGTAAATTCGCCTTCTTCTGAAGGTGGTATCGGTGACATCTATAATGAATTGATTCCTTCTTTAACATTGGGTTGTGGATCATATGGAAAAAATTCAGTCTCGCATAATGTATCTGCACTAGACTTGATCAATATCAAAACGGTAGCGAAACGGAGAAAAAACATGCAATGGTTTAAACTTCCACCAAAAATTTATTTTGAAAAAAATTCTTTATTGTACTTGACCCAAATGGAAAATGTTGAACGTGTGATGATCGTTTGTGATCCAGGAATGGTGCAATTTGGTTATGCCGACACCGTTAGAGAGGCATTGGGTAGACGCCAAAATGATGTCAAAGTGGAGATTTTTTCAGATGTTGAACCGAATCCATCTACGAACACGGTTTATAAAGGGCTCGAAATGATCCTTAATTTCCAACCAGATACGATCATCGCTCTTGGTGGCGGTTCTGCAATGGATGCAGCAAAAGGCATGTGGATGTTCTTTGAACACCCTGATACTTCATTTTTTGGTGCCAAACAAAAATTCTTAGATATCCGTAAGCGCACGTATGGAATTAAACCGCCTGAGAAAACACAATTAGTTTGTATTCCGACTACTTCTGGTACCGGTGCAGAAGTCACACCATTTGCCGTAATTACTGACAGCGAAACACATGTAAAATATCCATTAGCTGATTACGCATTGACGCCAAACGTAGCAATCATCGATCCACAGTTTGTCCTGACTCTACCTGCTTCGATTGCCGCAGACACAGGAATGGATGTATTAACCCATGCAATTGAATCTTATGTTTCAGTGATGGCTTCAGACTATACTCGCGGTTTGAGTTTACAAGCAATCAAAATCGTCTTTGATTATCTTGAAAAATCAGTGAAGATCGGTGATGAAACCTCACGAGAAAAAATGCATAATGCTTCAGCCATGGCTGGTATGGCTTTTGCCAATGCTTTCTTAGGGATTTGTCATTCTGTCGCTCATAAAATTGGCGGTGAATATGGTATTCCTCACGGTCGTACAAATGCAATCTTATTGCCACACATCATCCGTTACAATGCCAAAGATCCGCAAAAACATGCGATGTTCCCTAAATATGATTATTTCCGTGCAGACTCTGATTATGCTGACATTGCAAAATTCCTTGGTTTGGAAGGAAATACAACCGCAGAATTAGTTGAAGCCCTTATTACAGCTGTCTATGACTTAGGTGTAAGCGTGGGAATTGAGATGAATCTAAAAGCTCAAGGTGTGACCAAAGAAACATTAGAAGCGACCGTAGATCATTTAGCAGAGTTAGCCTACGAGGATCAATGTACAACCGCCAATCCTAAAGAACCATTGATCAGCGAATTAAAAGAAATCATCGTGACTTGCTACGATTACAAAGCATAATTGATTTAGTAGCACATAAACTACAAAAAAACCTTCGATGAAGAATATCCATCGAAGGTTTTTTATTTTGACTAAACACTTAAATACTTTCCGTATCTACTTCTGGTGCTTTGTGGAATTTGATCAATTCATTCACGATGATCGGCACGATTGAAAGTAGAATCGCAATCACCCAATGATTCATACTGATTGGTACAAGATAGAATAATTCTTGTGTTTTCGGAATCAAAGCAATCAGCGTCGTAATACCGATTGCCAGCCAAGCCATTTCGGCTAACGATTTGTTGGTAGCTAAATCTACTCTAAAAATCGATTTACTGCTGCGAACGTTGAAGACATGTAAGATCGAAGAATAGGCTAAAACTAAGAAGGCCACTGTTTGACCCACTTCAAAACTTGCCGGTGTAAAGTAGCTGACATTATTTACGAAAGCTCCAATGTAAAAACCAATCAATGTAACGATTGTGAAGACACCCGCATTTAAGCCGATTTTTTGCCACAATCCTCGTGCGAAAATCCCTTCATCTCTTGGAATTGGTTTTTCATCCATGATCCCTGCTTCTGCCGGTTCACGACCTAGCGCAAAACCTGGTAGTCCATCTGCTACTACGTTAACAAATAGTAATTGTACTGCCGTAAATGGCGCTCCCCAACCTAATAGCATAGCGATAACTACGATAAAAATTTCCGAAATATTACAACTCAACAAGAAATTGATAGCTTTTCGAATCCCTTGGTAAACCGAACGTCCTCGTGCAACCGCATCGACGATCGTTGCAAAGTTATCGTCTGTTAAAACCATATCAGCGGCACCTTTAGCAACATCCGTTCCTGTAATTCCCATTGCACAGCCAACGTCACTTGCTTTTAAGGCTGGAGCATCATTGACCCCGTCACCCGTCATGGCCACTACCGCACCTGTCCGCTGCCATGATTTAACGATTCGTATTTTATCTTCCGGTGTTACCCGTGCGTAAACGGATAATTCTTTGACTTTACTATCTAATTCATCATCAGTCATTTTTTGTAATTGGGCACCTGAGATAGCCTCTTTTCGACTATTCATGATTCCTAATTCTTTAGCAATTGCACCTGCAGTCACAACGTGATCGCCGGTGATCATTACTGTTTTGATTCCAGCTTTTTTAGCCCGAGCAATCGCATCTTTTGATTCTGGTCTTGGTGGATCGATCATCCCAATCAATCCCATTAATCGTAAGTTTTTCTCTAATGCTTCTGAAGTGATTTCTTGCGGCTCTTCATCATGGATTGCATAGCCTACAGCAATCACACGCAATGCTTTTTTCCCAAAACGATCATTTACGATTGCTGCTTGATCGACATCTCCGTAATGAAATTTAGGAAGCAAAACATCGAAAGCACCTTTTGTGATCGAAATATATTTTTTCCCTCGCTTATGCACGGTCGTCATCATCTTACGCTCTGAATCAAAGGGAATTTCTCCGATACGTGGATACTTCTCTTCTAACTCACTTTTTGTATGATAATTTTCTTCTACGGCCCGAACAATAGCTACTTCGGTTGGATTTCCTTTGATTTCCAATTCATTATCATCATTTTCAACGATTACATCAGTACACAAAGCGGCAGTAGTTAATACTTCCATCGCTTCATCGGTCATTCCTTCTTCCGTATCTACAACAGAATCACCGTGGGTCCAAACACGTCGAACACGCATTTTATTTTGAGTCAAAGTACCTGTTTTATCAGAACAAATTACATTTGCTGACCCTAATGTCTCAACTGCCGGTAACTTACGGATAATTGCATTTTTCTTTGCCATTTTTTGAACACCAAAAGCCAAAGTCAATGTTACGATGACCGTCAGCGTTTCCGGTACTGCTGCTACTGCTAAAGAAATAGAGGTAATAAACATATCCAACATCGGTTCGCCTTGCATTTCACCAATGAAAAAGACAAAAGCCGCAGCTGCTAAAGCGATCAAACTAATTCGTTTTCCTAATTGATTTAATCGTTTTTGCAGAGGTGTTTTTTGATTTTCATCATCATTCAGCAAGCCTGCAATTTTACCCATCTCAGTTTGCATACCTGTCGCAGTAACGATTGCTTTTCCGCGTCCGTTAACGACTGTCGAACCTTTATAAAGCATATTTATCCGATCGCCTAACGCCGCGTCTTCTTCCCCAACAAATTCGGGATCCTTCATTACAGGTTCACTTTCACCAGTCAATGCGGATTCCTCTACTCGCAATTGGGAAGCTTCAATGATTCGTGCATCTGCAGTAATCATTGAACCAGATTCTAGTAGTAAAGTATCTCCAGGGACTAAATCTTCGGCATCGATTTCTTGTTGTTTACCTTCTCGTAATACGCTAGCGGTCTGCTTATTCATATCTTGTAAAGCTGATAATGCTTTTTCTGCGTTACCTTCTTGTACAATTGCTAAAACAGAATTGATAACGACGATTGCAATAATCAAGAAACTCTCAAAATAATCACCATGGTCTGTAGCAACCGCGGTATATAATGAAATGACCGCAGCCACCAATAAAATAATTGTTGTAAAATCAGTTAGGCTATGAAAAAACTTTTTCACCAATGATTCTTTAGGCGGTTCTTCAAATTTGTTTTTACCGTTATTTTTTATTTTTTCATCAACTTGTGATTGTGATAATCCATTCTCTAAATCAGCGTTAAATTCACTTATTACAGTATCTTCTGTTTCTTTGTAGGGTTTCATCCCATTCCTCCTTTAAGTTATAAAAAAATTCCTTATGTTATTACTATAACACACAAAATATAGGTAGTTCAAAGTATCTACCTATATTTAACATTAAATAAAACAAATATTTTTTATTAAATAACCAATGCTAAACGCTTTCAATAAATAGAAAAACATGCTATATTATAAATACAAGGAAGGAGGAACTTAAATCATTCGAAGGATTTCTCGATAAAGGTAGTAGAAAGAAAGTAAACAATAAAGTTGTTAGTAATACCAGATTCACCTGAAAGTTGTTCATTGTGTATGTGTGAGGTATTCCCTTATAAATAGTGAATGCGTATCAGAGGTTGAGTAGTACGATCAAACACACAAGTAAAAAGATACGTAATTAAGAAAAGTTTCTTAAAACTGAATATCGTGAAAATGTAGTAAGAACAAGATTTATGTTTATAGTCAAGAAATTCATGTAATACTTTGCATGTACCATTAAATAAAAGTAGTATATAAATTCGAATGGTTTAATCCTTCCGAGATACTTAGAGTCAGGCTTATCGAGAGCCTGGCTTTTTTATTTTTGCATATAAAAAGAAAGACCCTCGCCAAGGTGTCTTTCTTTATAAAGATAGCAAAAAATTTTCTTATTTTACAAACATCGCATCGCCAAAGCTAAAGAAGCGATAGCGTTCTTCTATGGCATGATGATAAGCAGCTAAGGTTTTTTCACGTCCGGCAAAGGCACTGACCAACATCACTAATGTTGATTTCGGTAAGTGGAAATTAGTTGAAAATGCTTGGACCACTTTGAATTCATAACCTGGAGTAATAAAAATATCCGTCCAGCCGCTATCAGCTTTGATTTCACCATCAAATTTTGTTCCAATCGTCTCTAATGTCCGGATCGAAGTTGTTCCGACAGCTACGATTTTTCCGCCGTTTGCACGAACCGTATTTAATTGAGCGGCGGCATCTTCTGTTAAACGATAAAACTCACTGTGCATTTGGTGTTCCGCAATATTATCCACACTGACTGGGCGGAATGTTCCTAACCCTACATGTAGCGTTAAATAAACTAATTGAACACCTTTGGCAGCAATTTTTTCTAGTAGTTCTGGTGTAAAGTGTAACCCCGCAGTCGGTGCTGCTGCCGAACCATTTTCTTTCGCATAAACAGTTTGATAACGTTCTGGATCATTCAAACGTTCTTTGATATATGGCGGCAACGGCATTTCACCAAGTGATTCTAGATTTTCTAAAAAGATTCCTTCATAAGAAAATTCAACGATTCGTCCGCCGTGTTCTAGTTCTTCTTTTACTTCTGCTTTTAATCGACCATCACCAAAAATAATTTGTGTGCCGACTTTTGCTCGCCGGGCAGGCTTGATTAGCGTTTCCCACTCGTCGCCTTGGGTGTTGTTTAAAAGTAAGACTTCTAAGTGTCCGCCGGTTTCTGGTTTTTCACCATACAAACGTGCTGGTAATACACGAGTGTCATTCATGACTAACGCATCGCCTGCGTTCAATTCGTCAATGATTGCATCAAAATGTTTATCCTCTATTTTTCCTGATTGATGGTCCAACACCAATAAACGAGAGCTATCTCGTTTTTCTAGAGGGGTTTGAGCAATTAATTCTTCGGGTAAATCAAAATCAAAATCTTCTGTCGTTAACATAGCTTCTCCTCTTTTCCTTCGCTATTCTATCATGGAGTATTGTCCTTGAAAAGCATCCCGCTGTTTTACTTATACAAGTGACCACTTATTCTTTCAGTAATTTTCATTGAAGAGTTTCTAAAATTAGACAATTTCGTTTTTTATTCTTATCTATTTCATCTATAAAAAACAGTTTATTCGTAATAACAATTTATGAAAGTGTTATTTTCGATCCAAAAAATACTTTTTTATCTAGGTCATTGTGACTAAAAAACACCATTTATTTGTTTTTAATCTCCCCTTGTTGCATACTAAAATCATAAGTCTGTTCACTTTATTACATTTAGTCATTTGTTTATTTTATTCTATCTTAAAAAAAATGGATAATTCAAGCGATGAAATTATTTAAAAAATAAAGGAATAGAAATAACTATGAAGGAATCTGGGAACTATTTTTCTTGATAAGAATAGCTTTTCCGAAGATAAAAAAGGAGTGAAAAAATGATTGAATTTGACCACGTTTCTAAAATTTATAACGGAAACAAAGTAGCTGTCGAAGACGTCAATCTTTCTTTTGAAAAGGGAGAATTTATTTGTTTAATTGGTACTAGTGGGAGCGGAAAAACAACGACGATGCGGATGATCAATCGCATGATCGATCCTACAAAAGGGACAATCAAAATCGATGGCGAAGATATCCAAAAGAAAAATCCGGTCGAACTACGCCGTCAAATCGGTTATGTCATCCAAAATATTGGTTTAATGCCGCATATGACGATTCGCGAAAATATCACGCTCGTTCAGCGTCTATTAAAAGTAGATAAAGAAGAACAAAACAAAACGGCGGAAAAAATGATTGATCTAGTGGAATTACCTCGTGATATGCTGGATCGTTATCCTCATGAATTATCTGGTGGACAACAACAACGGATTGGAGTCGTTCGAGCGCTAGCAGCGGATCAAGACATTATTTTGATGGATGAGCCTTTTGGTGCATTGGACCCGATCACTCGTGACTCGTTACAAGATCTGGTCAAAGATTTACAAGATCGTTTAGGAAAAACGATCGTCTTTGTAACTCATGATATGGATGAAGCCTTAAAACTAGCAAATCGAATCGCCATCATGGATGATGGGAAAGTGATTCAATTTGACACACCTGAAAATATCTTGCAGCAACCTGCCAATGAATTCGTTGAAGAATTATTGGGTGAGGATCGTCTATTACAAGCAAAACCAGACACCACAACTGTTGGAGAGATCATGATGCATTCGGCAGTTTCGATTACTCCAGAAAAGAGTCTACAAAATGCGATTCGTTTAATGCGTGAAAAACGCGTGGATACATTGTTGATCGTCGATGAAGACAACGTCTTAAAAGGTTTTGTGGATATTGAAACGATCGATAAAGAACGCCGCCGCGGTAAAGCTACCAGCGTTGGGGATATCATCAATCCGAATGTCTTCTATGTAAAAGAATCCGCATTAGTGCGAGACAGCTTACAGCGAATCTTAAAACGCGGAGTAAAATATGTACCTGTAGTTGATGATCGCAATCACCTCGTAGGAATTTTAACCAGAGTTTCCTTAGTGGATATCATTTACGATGTGCTTTGGGGTGAAGAAGAAACGTTTGGTGATGCCGCTGAAAATATTACAAGTGAGGAGGCGTAAACATGCAAGCATTCTTCAATCAATATGGAGGTCAAATGCTGACGAAAAGCGCTGAACATTTGTATATTTCTGCAATTGCACTAGGCCTTGGGATTTTAGTAGCAGTCCCTTTAGGTATTCTTTTAACACGCTTGCCTAAAATTTCAAACGTTGTCATTGGAATTGCCAGTGTCTTACAAACAGTTCCTTCATTAGCACTACTGGCTTTGATGATCCCGATATTCGGTGTAGGAAAGCTTCCTGCCATCATCGCACTATTTATTTATTCATTATTACCGATTTTACGCAATACCTTTATCGGAATGAAAAATGTCGATCGAAATTATCGCGACGTTGCAAAAGGTATGGGCATGACCAATCTGCAATCGATTGTTTCAGTTGAGCTTCCTATTGCGATTCCAACGATCATGGCTGGTATTCGTTTAGCCGCTGTGTATGTTATTGCGTGGGCAACACTCGCTTCTTACATCGGTGCGGGCGGTTTAGGTGATTTGATCTTTAGTGGTTTAAACAACTTCCAGCCACCATTGATCATTGCCGGAACGATCCCAGTAATCTTAATGGCATTGATTGTCGATTTTATCTTAGGATTGCTTGAAGATCGTATGACCCCGATTGCTTTAAGGAAGGAGGAGTAATGAATGAAAAAACTTAAAATGGTTGCCTTGTTAGGACTTTCTTTACTTCTTTTGAGCAGCTGTTCGTTCCCTGGGCTTGCTACAAATGACAATGATGATACGATTGCTATTACTGGCGGGATCACTTCAGAGATGCAGATTTTAGGAAGTATCGTTGCTGGAATGGTCGAGCATTACACGGATAAAGATACGACGGTGATCAATAATTTAGCGACCAATATGATCAATCATCAAGCGATGATCAAAGGTGATGCTTCGATTTCAGCAGCTCGTTATACGGGTACTGACTTATCTTCGATCCTGCAATTGCCCGCTGAAAAAGATCCTACAAAAGCTTTTAATATCGTTCATGACCAATTTGAAAAGCAATTCGATCAAACTTGGTTCCCTTCTTATGGGTTCGATAATACGTATGTCTTTTTAGTTCGAAAAGATACGGCAGAAAAATACAATTTAAAAAAAGTGAGTGATTTGAAACGTGTATCTGGAGAATTAAAAGCTGGTGTTGATACTTCTTGGATTTCTCGTGAAGGTGATGGCTACGAAGGCTTCAAACAGGCTTATGGATTTGAATTTTCTTCAATTCTTCCAATGCAAGTCAGCTTAGTTTATGATGCACTCTCTGCTGGGAAAATGGATATCGTTTTAGGTTATTCAACTGATGGACGAATCGCCAGCTATGATCTAGTGATGTTAGAAGACGATCTCAATTTCTTCCCGCCTTATGATGCGGCGCCTATCGTATCTAACAAGTTGCTAAAAGCTGATCCTAAAGTAAAAGATGCTTTGGATCGTTTAGCAGGGACGATCTCAACGAAAGAAATGCAAAAACTTAATTATCGGGCCGACAATGATTTAGTGGAACCACAAATCGTGGCGGAAGATTTTCTAAAAGAACATAACTATTTCGAAGGGAAGTGAGCGTAGTGGAAAATCTTAATACTTTTCAACAATTCATTCAATACTATCAAACGAATGGCAGTATCATTTTCGCACAATTTATACGCCACTTCTTGATATCGATTTACGGAGTCATTTTTGCAGCAATAGTAGGTATTCCTATTGGGATTTTTATTGCCCGACACCGAAAATTAGCGAACTGGGTCATTCGTTTAGCTAATGTGATCCAAACGATTCCTTCATTGGCAATGATCTCTGTACTAATGATTGGAATGGGTTTAGGTGTGAATGTCGTGATCCTAACAGTCTTCTTATACTCATTATTACCAATCATCAAAAATACTTATACTGGGATGCGCCAAGTCGATAAGAATGCTTTAGATGTTGGTACCGGAATGGGAATGACAAATTGGCAACGATTATATATGATTGAGCTGCCATTATCGATTTCTGTTATTATGGCGGGTATCCGAAATGCCCTTGTCGTGGCTATCGGAATTACTGCAATCGGTGTATTCGTTGGAGCCGGTGGTTTAGGAGACATCATCTTGCGTGGTACAAACGTGACTGACGGGACAGCTATCATCTTAGCTGGTGCATTGCCAACTGCATTGATGGCTATCATTACGGACTGGATTTTGAGTATCGCCGAAAAACGGTTAGATCCAGCAAGTAAAACTAGCAGATAAAAAGTTCTTACTATTACCGAAACGCTGATCTTTTACTTAACAGATATCAAAAAAGAAGCTGAGACAAACGTATTTTCTACGTTTATCTCAGCTTCTTTTAGTTTATACACTAGTCTGCTAATTCTTCAAATTGTGAATTGTATAAAGCTGCATACAATCCGTTTTGTGCTAATAATTCTTCATGATTCCCTTGTTCTTTGATATCGCCATCTTGCATATAAAGGATTTTATCTGCATCTTTGATAGTTGAAAGACGGTGAGCGATAACGAAAGATGTCCGGCCTTTCATCAAGTTATTCATTGCTTCTTGAATCAAACCTTCTGTCCGAGTATCGACAGATGAAGTTGCTTCATCCAAAATCAAAATTGGTTTATCTGCTAAGATGGCACGAGCAATCGTCAATAATTGTTTTTGACCTTGAGAAATATTAGAAGATTCTTCATTCAATTCCATGTCATAACCGCCAGGTAACGTCTTGATGAAGTGATCCACGTGAGCGGCTTTCGCTGCTGCGTAAACTTCTTCATCCGTAGCATCTAAACGGCCATAACGTAAGTTGTCCATGATCGTACCTTTGAACAACCAAGTATCTTGAAGCACCATTCCGATATTTTTACGTAAGTCTGCGCGATTGAAATCACGGATATCATGTCCATCGATTTTAATGGCACCAGAGTTTACATCGTAAAAGCGCATCAATAATTTAACCATAGTTGTTTTACCTGCACCAGTTGGTCCAACGATGGCTACTGTTTGGCCTGGATCTACATGGGAAGTAAAATCTTGGATGACGATTTTATCAGACGTATATCCGAATTGAACGTGATCAAAATCAACCATGCCTTCTGCTTTATCGATCATTACAGGATTTTCAACTGTTTGGTCTTCTTCATCTTCTGCTAAGAATTCAAAAACACGTTCAGCCGCGGCAGCCATTGATTGCAACATATTTGAAACTTGTGCTAATTGCGCGATTGGTTGAGTCAAATTACGGACATATTGGATGAAGGCTTGGATATCACCAACAGTGATTGTTCCATTATAAGCCATGATCCCACCGACGATTGCCACACCAACATAACCTAAGTTACCGACAAAGTTCATGATTGGTTGCATCAAACCAGAAAGAAATTGTGATTTCCAAGCAGATTTGAATAAAACATTGTTTTGTTCTTCAAATTCTTTCAACGAGTTTTCTTCTTCATTGAATAAACGAACGATCGTATAGCCACCGATTGTTTCTTCAACTTTCCCGTTGATCACACCAAGATATTCTTGTTGTGTTTTGAAGTATTTTTGTGAATTTTTGACAACGATCAAAATCAAGACTAATGAGATCGGTAAGATCAAGATCGCCACACCTGTCATTTTTACAGAAATCGAAAGCATCATAACGATAACTCCGATGATCGTAAAGGTCGATGTGATCAACTGAGTCAAACTTTGGTTCAATGATTGACCCAAAGTATCAACGTCATTCGTGATACGAGATAATACTTCACCGGTCGTCCGACTTTCAAAATAATTCATTGGCATGCGATTGATTTTTTCAGAAATCTCTTTACGCATCCGATAAGTGATCTTTTGCGAAATCGTCGACATGATCCAGCCTTGAACGATTCCGAATAAAGAAGCGACTACATAGAGTCCTAACATGAATAATAGGATCCCGCCGATTTTTTCAAAATTGATATCGCCAGTTCCTTGATACTTTTTGATTAACCCGTTGAACAATTCAGTGATTGCTTTAGATAAGATTTTTGGCCCCCAAATATTGAATATGGTTGAAGCCATTGCAAAGATCATTACAAAGAATACACCGATTTTATAAGCGCCTAGATAAGAAACTAATTTTTTGATTGTTCCTTTAAAATCTTTAGCTTTTTCTACTGGTGCGCCCATTCGTCCAGGTCCGCCACCACGAGGGCGATTTTGTTTTTGTTCTGCCATTCTTTTCGCTCCTCCTAATCCGCTTCTTCAATGCCTAATTCAGCATTACTTAATTGTGACTGTGCAATTTCTTGATAAACAGTAGATGATGCCATCAACTCTTCATGGTTTCCTTGAGCAACGACGCGACCTTCGTCTAATACGATGATATTGTCTGCATGTAGAATCGTTGAGATTTTTTGAGCAACGATGATTTGTGTAACGCCTTTAACATTTTCAGCAAGTGCTTTACGCAAAGTAACATCGGTCTTGTTATCAAGTGCTGAGAAAGAGTCATCAAAGATCAAGATCTTAGGATTTTTAGCTAAGGCACGTGCAATTGACAGACGTTGTTTTTGTCCACCAGAAACATTTGTCCCACCTTGTGAGATTTCACGTTCAAATCCTTTTTCATTAGCGTTGATAAATTCATTTGCTTGAGCAATTTCTGCAGCTTTTTTCATTTGTTCATCTGAGATATCAGCATCACCAAATTTGATATTTGAAGCAATATCCCCAGAGAACAATACACCTTTTTGCGGTACGAAGCCCATTAATTCATGCAATTTGTGCATGCTCATTTCACGGATATCGATACCATCGATCGTAATGCGGCCGCCAGTTACATCAAATAATCGCGGAATCAAATTCACGATCGTTGATTTACCTGAACCGGTTGATCCAATCAAGGCCGTAGTCTGTCCTGGTTTGGCAGTGAAATTAATACGATGAAGAACATCAGCATCAGCATCGCCATAGCGGAATTGAACACCTTCAAATTTCACTTCACCTTTAAAGTCATGATCATCTTTTGGATTTTCTGGATCTTTGATGGTAGGTTCGGTATTCAAGACTTCATCGACACGACCAGCTGCTACGTTTGAACGCGGCAAGATGATTGAAACCATTGATAGCATCATAAATGCCATAACGATTTGCATTGTGTAAGTGATGAAGGCCATCATATCACCAACTTGTAATTGACCATTGTCCATATTGTGACCGCCAACCCAAACGATCAAGACTGAAATACCATTCATCAATAACATCATAAGCGGCATCATCAATGACATTGCACGGTTAACAAACATTTGTGTTTTCATTAAATTTGTATTCGCAACATCAAAACGTTTTTCTTCAAAACGTTCACGAGAGAATGCTCGAATAACTGGTAACCCAGTAATGATTTCCCGTGAAACCAAGTTCACACGGTCGACCAAGTTTTGTAACGCTTTGAATTTTGGCATTGTCGTTCCTAATAATGCAATCACTAAAACCAATACAGCACCGACCGCTACTCCGACGATCCAGCCCATACCTGTTCCTGTTTGATAGACACGATAAATCCCACCAATACCTAAGATCGGTGCGTATAAAACCATACGCATGATCATAACAATCCCCATTTGGATTTGTTGGATATCATTGGTATTACGGGTGATCAATGAAGCAGGCGAGAATTTTTCCATTTCATTATTTGAAAAAGAAAGTGTTCGTTTGTATTGACCAACACGCAAATTTTTACCTACTGTTGCGGCAACTAACGAGGCAATCAGACCGACGATGATGGCAGCTACTGCTGACACTAATGTCAAGCCAACCATCTTCATACCAGTTTGGATCATGTAATCATTTTGGATCTTTCCAGTATTCACATCTAATGCTTTGTATTCAGCTAATGTTAATTGGATACCCACTGTTTTCAGTGAATCTTCACCCATGTCGCCTAAACTTTCTTTTGTTGCTTTACGAGCCGCGTCGACTTTTTCTGGCATCGCATCATTTTTAGCTTTGATTGAAGCACCTAACGCTTGCGCTTCTGTTCCTTTTGCTTGCGCTTGGGCAGCAAGTTTTTGAGCTTCTGCTCCTTTGGCTTGGGCTTGAGCAGCATCTGTCGCTGCGGCAGCTTCTTTCCCAGCGGCTTGTGCTTGTTCACCTAATGTTTTTGCTTCTTTTCCTAATGCTTGAGCTTTCGCAGCATCAGTAGAAATAGTTTTGTAATCATCGATGACTGCTTTTGCTTCTTTTGCATTGCTAGAATCTTTTGATTGAGCGGAAGCGATCATCATCATTGGTAGATTAAAGATATCGGCTAGTTTTTCTTTTGTCATACCATCTTGAAGATCCAATTTATAAATATCAACTTTTTTACCATCAACGGTTTGAGTAGTTGCTTTATAATTGTCTTCAATTGTTTGCTTCTCTTTATCGGTCATAAAGATCTCGATTCCTTGAAGCGTTGATTTTCTGATTTTATCTGGAGTCGACTGTTCTAGCCCTCCTTGTTGGATACCGACGTCAACGATGTCCGACGTCAAACTCGGTAAGCTCAAATCACTGTATGCTTGAACGATTAATAACATTAATACGGCGAGAATCGCATACCAGTATTTGCTAAGGTATTTAAAAATCTTCACTATTGATCACTTTCCCCTTCCGCGGATAATTTTTGAGAGTAGCCGACAAACTTAGCAGTTAATTCAAGATACTTTTTGGTGTCTTCTTCTCCCATAAGCTCAAACACTTGAATAATTTTTGCACGCATCTCTTGCTTTTCAGATTTAGCTGCTTTTTTACCTGCTTCTGTCAAACTCACATTGATCCTTCGACGATCGTCAGGATCCATCGTCCGAATCACTAAACCACGTTTTTCCAGATTGTTTAAAACAGCAGCGATTCGAGCAGTTGATAAGTTTGAGGTGTCCGCTAAATACTTAGGATTTGTTGGTTCACCTAAACGATCTAAAACTTTGATGACAATACTAGCGCCTTTGCTGCTTTTCTCGATTTTACTAAAAGCACCATGGCGATTCTTTAACATCATCTGCATGAGCTCGCGTTCTGCTTCTTCTGCGAATGTCATAAGACTCCTCCTTTTTTATTTTTCATTAATACCTAATAGTGTTAGTAATTAATGCTATTCGACATTAATGCTATTCGACATTAAAATCAAGTCTTTTACTTTAAAAATAAAAATGAATACGTTTTTATTTTTTCTCTTAATATTTTATTTAAATAAAAAAAGAGCTTGCCCAGATTCGGACAAACTCCCCATATTTATTTTTTCAAATGATAGTTATACGTACTGATAATGATATCATCTCGATACGATAACCGGTAACGCAAGCGTAAAGCTGTTTGGTTGTGTAACGAACGTTTCCATGTTTTATTTGGAACAAACTCTGGAATCAAGACAGTCGTTGTATAGTTATGTTCTTTCGCATTTTTGCTGACACGATCAACATAACGGCTAACTGGATTAATAATCGAACGATACGGCGAGCGTACAACTGAAAAACGAACATCTGGGAATTTCTCACGGAAATCATGGCGAATCTCCCGTTCTTTTTCTTCATTTTCTTCTAAAGATACGTGCATCGCGATCACATAGTCACCGATCGAACGTGCATAATTGATTGCCCCGATATTCACTTGAGTGACGTTACCGACTAACACGATTACTGTATTGCCTTCATATTCATGTAATTTGACATCATCTGATAATCTCAATTGTTCAGCCACATTTTTATAATGTGTGTGTACTTTATAAAAAGCAAAAATCAAGATCGGCATAATGATAAAGAACGGCCAAATATCAACTAAACGATATGCAAACAAGATAATGACGATTGCAAATGAAATCAATGCTCCAATGATATTAGCGATTGATTTTCTTAACCAATGTTTGCCTTCTTTACGCCATTTCAAGACCATCCCTGTTTGCGACAATGTAAATGGAATGAACACTCCAACTGAGTACAAAGGAATCAAGCGTTCGGTTGAGCCTTGGAAAATCAATAATAGAATGATTGAACCTAAAGCTAACGTAATGATCCCATTAGAATAACCTAGGCGATCACCACGGTCTTGGTAGCGATGCGGTAAAAATTTATCTTTTGCTAAATTATAAGCTAAAACGGGGAAAGCAGAAAATCCTGTATTGGCAGCCACTGCTAAAATCAACGCTGTTACGAATTGTAAGATATAGAACATGATTCCTTTACCAAAAACAGCTTCTCCAACTTGAGATAAAACTGTTACTTGAGCTGTCGGCACGATTCCGAACCAATAGTTCAAGAAAGTAATTCCAGTAAAGAAGAATCCTAAAATCAAACCCATCATTGCTAAGGTACCGGCGGCATTTTTAGCCCGTGGTTTTTTAAAGAATGGTACGGCGTTACTAATGGCTTCAACCCCAGTCAACGAAGAAGAACCGGAAGAAAAAGCTCGTAATAACAGCGCCATCGAAATGCCTGGAACGACAGCGCCAACTTGAGCTGTCGCATGCATTGGTTCGGCACCAGTAATAATCTTGAATAAACCGACAACGATCAAAATCGTAATAACTGCGATAAAACTGTATACCGGGGTCATCAATAAGCCGGCACTTTCACGCAAGCCGCGTAGATTCATCAACATCAATAATAAAACAATAATAATAGAAATTAACACACGATGATGATACAACGCTGGTATCGCAGAGGCTATCGCTTCTGCACCTGCGGAAACAGATACCGCTACGGTCAACATATAATCGACTAGGAGCGAACCACCAGCAATCAAGCCAGCATTCTTGCCTAAATTATCACTACTAACAACGTAGGCGCCTCCTCCATGAGGATAAGCATGAATAATTTGACGATAAGATAAAATCAATGATGCTAATAAAATCAAAACAACAATTGCAATTGGCAATGAATACCAAATCGCTGCGGCGGATAAAGTCACCAACACGACCACAATTTGTTCTGTACCGTATGCAACAGAAGATAACGCATCTGATGAAAGCATTGCTAAAGCCGCAAAACGAGATAAATTCTGGTCATCATTTTCAGAAGACTTCAATGGCCGGCCAACCAGCAAACGCTTAAGATAATCCACTAAACTCACTCCTTTTAAAAAATATAAACAAGCGAAATATTACTCGCACTCACCCTAATTGTCAATGTTTTTTTCAACGTCTTTACATACTCTAAGTAAAACATGAAAACAGGCAAAACAACAGTAATAAGCTGTTGCTCTGCCTGTCATATTTTAATGGAAGATTTTACTTTCATGAGAGACTTTCGTAAGCTTCTCTAAATGTGGTTGTACGAGTGGATATCCCCATGTCCCTAAGATACCAAAAACGATAAAAATACCGATCATAATAATGATATCTTGCGTAGCGTTTGGCCAGTAAATACCGCCGGCACTTTCACGTAAAAGATTAACCGCATGGGTAAATGGCAACCACGGATTGACTGCTTGGAAGAATTTACCAGATACTTGGATCGGGTAATTCCCGCCCCCACCGGATATCGATAGTACAAGAATAATGATCGCGATCCCTTTTCCGACCGTTCCGAATAACGCTACAAGCGTGTAGACCAACATCATAAAGGCCAATGCTATAAGAACAGCGAATAGGACACTATAGACCGGATTTTTAACATCGACACCTAATAAGAAAATATTTCCTAAAGTTACAATCAATGCTTGTCCGATGCTGACAACTAAGTATGTCAACATCCGTGCACCGTAGCGTTCACGTTTGGTATATTTACCACGATCTTTTTTGTCTAAAACAAACTCGGTCGTAGTTACACTAGAAAACAATACCGCTCCTACCCATAGACACAACGCCGTATAGAACGGTGTGCTGGCAGAACCATTATTTTCGATTGGATACATCGTGTTTGTCTTTAATTCAACTGGTGAAGTAAAGAAATCACTTTCTTTTTGCGCATCCAATTTCAAGAATTTCACTATTTCTCCAAGATCGAGCGTTTGATCACCTTTATCGATAGCAGCGGCTGCTTTTTGAATACCATTACGTAAAGACGGCCAATCATTTTTAATCAAATCTGAAGCAAGATCCACAGCCTTTTCAACTTCTGGCATTTTATCATTGGCCATTTTCAAACCATCTGTTAAATCAGTTTTTACACCTGGCCAATCATTTTGCATAAAATTAGCTGCTAAAGATAATTTTTGTTCGACTGTCGGCAATTCATTGTTATAAAGATCCGCACCAGTATTGATACCATTAACAATATCATTCATATGTCCGTTCAATAAAGTATTGGCATCGTGTACTTCTTGACGAATCGCCGGCATTTGTTTTTGATATTTTTCTAAGAAGGTGATGGCTGTACTTACCGTCCCTTCTGTCGAATTCAACAATGAAGCAAAATCAATTTGTTGCGCTTGATTCAACACACCTTGAGCCGTAGTGATCGTTGAAATTAATTTATCAAGGACTGTAGTTATTGTCTGAGAAATTCCTGTTACATCAATAGCACTAACATCGTCAGAAATTTGCTTTGTAAAACTGTCGACTTCTTTTAATAGATCTTTAGCATCTTGCAAATTATTATTTTGAACAGCTGTATTTATTTCCCCAAAATGACCACTTAGATCAGATAATACAGCATCAATATTATTGAGATGACTAATTGCTGTGTTAATTACATTAACTGCATCTGTATTACCATTATCCTCTGCAGTTTTTTTCAAATCATTTAAGAAAGAAATTAATTGTGTAATAGTTGCTTTTTGGTTAGCGATACTAGCTTGAAAATCTTTAATTAGATTAGCAATATCTTGCTTATCTTGATCGGTTAACTCATTCTTATTTAAAAGATCTGATAAATTATCAGCTACAGAATTTGTAGTATTAGCGATTTGTCCTAATGATTGCAATGTAATTTGAACACTGCTTGAAATATTGGGCACAGCTTCTTTTAATTTTTCTGCACCATCTTTAGTTGTTGAAGCTAAGTCATCTGCTTGATTGCCTAACTTTTGAATATCTGGCAAGATCGTTTGAACTTGATGAATGATAGTCAAACCTTGTTTGGCTTCATTGATACCATCATTCATCGTTTTTTCGATTTCTGCAAAGTCGCTGTCGACTTGAGCGATTTGAGTACCCGCTTGTTGAATCTCTGGAATTTTTTGTTGCAAGGTCAAAATGACACTGGCCTGCTTTTTGATTTCAGGCATTTTCTGATTCAATGTGATCAATTTTTGACCCATTTCATCGATTTGCGGTAAATATGTTTGTAATTCATTAGCTTTTGCCAATTTTTCTTTTAATTCTGGTAACTTGCCTTGAACTTCTAGTACCTCTTGGGTGTACTTATCGATTTCATCCAAATTATCATTGGTAGTTAAGATTAAACTTTTCACTTTGTTGATGTTTACTAGATTCGAATCGATATCATACCCGACTTCATTGAAAACCTTCAACAAGGTGGAACTAGCTGTCTTGATAAATTCTTGGCTGATTTCTTGTTGAATCGAACCTGCTCCTTTATCAGTAATCTTAGGAGCAATCGCATTGATTTTTTGGTTTAAGTAATACTCGATTTTAGGTTTTTTGATATCTCCTGATGTAAAACTTAATAAATCTTCTGAGAATTCTTTAGGTAAATAAATACCTGCATAATACTTCCCAGATTTTACTCCGTCGACGACTTGCTTTTTCGAGTCAACGAATTTCCAGCCTAATTGCTTATTCTTGTGGAGATTCTTTATGACTTCTTTTCCTATTTCTACATCTTTATCTTGAAATTTAGCTCCTGCATCTGCACTGTAAACTGCGATCGGTAATTCCCCTGTATTTCCATAGGGATCCCAAAGTGCTTTGATATTGAACCATGCATATAGCGAAGGAATCACAAATAAAGCGACCATCAAGAATATTGCGATTGGATTTTTTATGATACGACGCCAGTCTAATATGAAAAGACGCCACGTATTTTTGAGTGATTGAATAACTTTCATTGATTTCACCTACTATTTTTTTTGCTGTTTTAATGTAGCATGGAATTTCGGTAAATTTCAATTGTAATACGTGGCTGAAATCACCTTTTTGGACATTCCGATTAATTTGTCATAATTGTATCCCTTTTCATCTTCGACTCCTAAATAAATGCTTAAATCCTAAGTTTTTTTATAGCAAGAAATCGATCCAATAATTGATCTGTTGCTTGTTCTAACTCTTCATAATCACCATTTTCTTTGGACAAACGACGAATGGGCGTACTATCAAGATCAAGCAAGCTGACTGGTTGGAGTTGATCATCTTGATACTTTAAAGTAATTTCTGGATGGATGACTTTGTCTCCACAAGGTCCTGCGATTAAATAAGCCAACTGGTAGCCCGTTTCAATTTTACGAATCCGGTAATACCCATCGGATAATTCTTCTAAGCCATCAAAGCTCATTTTGACTTCATACCATTTTTGTTGGTTCATTCAGCGATTCCTTTCTTGATAATAATTTTTCCAACTGCACCATGTTCAGCTAAGTTATTATGTCCTTTGATCACACTGCTTAATTTAAAGGGAAGTACTTCAGCGATTGCTATTTGAATTTGATCAGCGATTTGAGTAAATGAAAGCAAAGCTTCTTGGTCTGAATACTCTTTTGATGGACTATAAGCTATATACTGCCCTTCTTTGGTTTTCTCTTCTGGTAATTCATTCAGAGCGATGAAATTTCCACCTTTTTTCATGGCATGCATGCCACTTTGATTTCCATGGCCGCCTCTGGTTGCATCGATCACGGTATCTGCACGATCAGCAAATAATTTTCCAATGTCCTCTTGATCATACGCACCGAATGCATCTGCGCCAAGTTTTAGCACTAGTTCTTTATTTCGCATTGAGGCAGAGGCCAAGACTGTTTTACCTCTTTTTTTTAGTAACTGAACAAGCAAAGAACCGACTGCCCCAGATGCGCCTTGGACCAGCACTGTATTTCCGATTTGATCAGCTAAAACATGTGTGACTAAATTATAAGCAGTTAGCCACGGCGTAACTGATCCTGCGGCTGCTTCCCAAGACATCGTGACAGGTTTTTTTACTACCTTTTTTGTCGGTACAACGATTTCTTCACCATAGGTACCGCCAACAGCGTGTAGCAGGACTTCATCACCAATTGCAAAAGGAGAGTCATCACCTTTTATTTCAGTAACGATCCCGGCAGCATCATTGCCTAAGACATAAGGAAATTTTAATTTCCGAAAGGCTTGCATATCACCTTTTCGCAAAGCAATATCATACGGATTGATCGCAAAGGCTTTGATTGCAACTCTGATATGTGTCTCATCGATTACTCTTGGTTGAGCCTCGATCTCGATCAAGACCTCCTCAGCTCTTCCGTAGTCTTTCATCGCAAAACGTTTCATTTTCTACCACCCTTTCTTTGATTCAGCTACTTGAATTCATTTCATTAGCTCCATTGTAGTAGTAATATCTAGTGAATTCCAATAATATGAAAAAGATGTACGAAATTCTTTCGCACATCTTTTTCTACTATTATTAATATTAATCTAATTCTACTTTTCCTGTATACAATTGATAATACATTCCACGTTCCGCTAATAGACTATCATGATCGCCGCGCTCAATGATTCGGCCATGATCCATCACCATGATCACATCTGAATTTTGGATCGTAGATAAGCGATGAGCGATTACGAAGACTGTCCGACCTTCCATCAAACGATCCATTCCTGATTGAACGATACTTTCTGTTCGGGTATCGATACTTGATGTCGCTTCATCTAAAATCATTACTGGAGGATCGGCAATCGCTGCTCGCGCGATCGCCAATAATTGCCGCTGACCTTGCGATAAACCATCGCCATCACCTGTAATGACCGTCTCGTATTTTTCAGGTAAATGATTGATAAACGTTTCAGCATTTGACAACTGCGCCGCTTGATAAACTTCTTCATCAGAAGCATCTAATTTTCCATAACGGATATTTTCTTTAATTGTTCCAGTAAATAGATGAGTATCTTGTAAAACGATACCTAGCGAAGAACGTAAAGAACTCTTTTTGATTTTCTTTACATTGACGCCGTCATAACGGATTTTACCTTCTTGGATGTCATAAAATCGATTGATCAAATTAGTGATCGTCGTTTTACCAGCACCAGTCGCTCCTACAAATGCAACTTTTTGACCAGGTTCTGCGTAAAGATTGATATCATGTAGGACTACATGGTCATCGTTATAACCAAAGTTCACATCTTCAAACCGAACATCTCCAGTTAAACGAACATAAGAAATACTTCCATCATCATGAGGATGTTTCCATGCCCAAATACCTGTGCGTTCTGTAGATTCTGTTAATTCCCCATTTTTTTCAGTAACGTTGACTAACGTCACATAGCCGTCGTCTACTTCTGGTTCTTCATCTAATAATTGAAAAATTCGTTCTGCTCCAGCTAAAGCCATGATCACAAAATTGATTTGTTGCGAAATCTGACTAATTGGACCATTCAATGAGCGGCTCAACTGTAAAAATGAAGCGATCATTCCGACAGTCAACGCCGACACACCATATACCGCAAATAACCCGCCGACGATCGCCACTAGAACATATTGGATATTCAATAAATTCATCATGATCGGCATCAACATATTGGCTGTCGCATTGGCCTTCGTGGCACTTTCTTGCAGCTGTTCATTGATTACATCGAATTCTTTCATGGCTGTTTCTTCATGGTTAAAAATTTTCACAACTTTTTGTCCATGCATCATTTCTTCAACATAACCATTTACTTTACCTAATGAACGCTGTTGCGCACCAAAATATTTCCCGCTTCGATTTGTGATCACTCGTAAAATGACAAACATCAATGAAATCGATACAATCACAAAACACGCCAAAGGAATACTCAAAGAAAACATCGCAATAAAAACTGAGATGAACGTAACAAAGGCCATCATCAAATTTGGGATACTTTGAGAAATCATTTGTCTCAATGTATCTGTATCATTTGTAAAATGGCTCATGATGTCTCCGGCAGAGCGTGAATCAAAATAACGCAACGGTAATGTCTCTAAGTGTTCAAACATTTGGTCGCGGATTTTTTTCTGAGTCCCTTCAGAAACTTTGACCATGATCAAATTATAAGAAAGGGTCCCTATGATACCGACAAGATAAATCAATGCCATCGTTAAAATAGCCTTCAGTAAGCCTGAAAAATTAGGATTACTTTGCCCGATCAATGGAGTGATATAGTCATCGATAACTACTTGCAAGAATAATGACCCGCGAACGTTAGCAAATGCACTTAGTAAAATCATGATACATACAATAAGTAATTGCAACTTATTCTCTTTCGCCATGATGACTAATAAGCGTTTCATCGTTTGGATAGGATTGGCTTTGGTGGATTCATTTTTATTCATCATGGTGATCACCGAATCCTTTCTGTTGAGAATCAAAAACTTCTTGATAAATCACATTATTCATCAGCAATTCATCGTGAGTCCCGATACCGTTGATTTTTCCATCATCCAATACGATGATTCGATCAGAATCTTGGATCGAACTGATTCGCTGTGAAATGATAAAAGTCGTCGTTCCCGGAATCTCTTTCGCCAAACCGGAACGTATCGCCTGATCCGTTTTAGTATCCACAGCACTTGTAGAATCATCTAGGATCAAAATCTTTGGTTTTTTCAACAATGCTCGGGCAATCGTTAAACGCTGCTTCTGCCCCCCTGAAACATTATTGCCTCCTTCTGAGATCATTGTTTCGTATTTAGCAGGAAACTCTTGGATAAAAGGATCTGCTTGTGCGATTTTCGCAGCATGGATCACTTCTTCGTTCGTTGCATCGGCATCGCCCCAGCGTAAATTTTCCGCGATCGTCCCACTAAACAAGACATTGTTTTGTAAAACCATCCCCACTTGATCGCGTAGCGCTTCTAAAGAATAGCGTCGAACATCATGTCCCCCAACTTTGATTTCACCATGTGTCACATCATATAAACGTGGAATCAGCTGGACCAGACTAGATTTCGAACTACCTGTACCGCCAACGATTCCGATCACTTCACCAGATTTGATGGATAAATCAACATTTTCTAAAACCAATTTATCCATATCGTCTTTGTAACTGAAACATACATTTTTAAATTCAACCGCTCCATTTGGAACTTCAGTCAATGGATCTTCGCCATCTTTTAGATCACTTTCTTCATTTAACACTTCAGAGATTCTTCGAGCAGATGTTCGCGCGATCATCAGTTGGACAAACGTCATCGATAGCATCATCAAACTCATTAAAATCTGCATCGTATAATTAAACATACTGACTAATTCACCTGTTGATAAAGCACTTTCTGTCACGATCAGCTTCGCACCTAACCACGACAACAAAAGCATACAAACATAGACGGCTATCTGTAACAGTGGCATATTAAAGGCAACAATTCTTTGTGCTTTCGTAAAGTTATCAAAAACTCTTTGTGATACTTGTCTGAATTTTTCTTCTTCATGCTCTTCACGGACATACGATTTTACCACTCGAATCCCTTGTAAATTTTCTTGGACTACATTGTTCAAACGGTCGTAGGTACGAAAGACTTTTTCAAATAGTGGAAAAGCAAAACGGATAATCGTTCCCAATCCGATGATCATGATCGGAACGATCACCAAGTAGATCATAGAAAGCTCACGGCTGATATTAAACGTCATAATCAAAGAAAAAATCAAAATCAATGGCGATCTAACTAAAATACGGATTACCATTTGATAAGCATTTTGAACATTGGTCACATCCGTTGTCAAACGTGTGATCAAACTGGCACTTGAAAAACGATCAATATTTGAAAACGAGAAGCCTTGAATCTGGGTAAATAATTTATGCCGCAAATTTTTTGCAAAACCAGCTGAGGCCACTGCGGCTGTCCGTCCGCCTAACGTTCCCATTGCTAAAGCAAAAATAGCACATAAGAAAAGCAAGCCACCGTAACGTAAAATCGTATCACTATCGCTTTTTTCAATTCCTTGATCAATCAATCCAGCCATGATCAATGGCATGATCACATCCATCAGTACTTCCCCCATCGTATACAATGGAGTTTGAAGGCTTTGTTTTTTGTATTCGCCAACATTTGTCAACAATTTTTTTAACATTCGTTCACGTCCTTCCACGCCTAAAATAACTTTGAAAAAAAAAACAATACTTTAAACAAGTAAAAATAATTGCTACCTATTCAGTATAGAGATTTTTAGTCTAAAATTCTAATATATTTACCCTTTTTTTATTAAAAATCCCCGACTTTATTACTTCATTTTTTTATTATTCCCCACAAAAAAGAAGGCCAAATAGCCTTCTAATGAATTTCTTTAACAACTGCACCGATGGCGGAAAGATCCACTTCTGTTATGAAATCATCAATGATTTTTAAATTGCTGTATGGATATTTTTTAATTGGAAAATTCGTTACCACTAAGTCATATTTTTTAAAGCTTTCATCATAATGGAATTCTAAAGCGGAACCTTCGTAGATTTTGATCATTACACGATAATAGAAACGGCTTTGAATCAACTCAGCAATCATTTTAGCGTGGCTCTTGCCTGAATCACTAACAACTAAAATTTTAACTTTAGATGAACGAATATCTAACGATAGTGCCAAGCCTTCCCATTCTTTGAATAAGATAGCCAATACAGCAAAGTGAAATTGACTGAACCAAGGATCGCCGGTCGTCCGTTCTAACTGCAATAACAATTGATGGACGTGTTTTGTAAAATGTGGAAATTGCGATTGTGCATTCCTAGAAAAATAGGCTGCAGAATCAAAAAGGATCGTTCGCGAGTAGGGATACGACTGATATTTGGTTTTGATCCGTAATAGCCGTTTAACCATGTACTGTTTTTTTTCTGGAGTCAGCGAAACATCGTAAATATGCTCTAGTTCGTCGATAAATCTTTCTAAAGCTGCGGCTGTCTCCAGACAATCTTTATCTAAGACCCCATTCACACAACTGCATAATAAACTATTCGCTATTTCATCCTGCCAATGCTCCGTCACACAATAATTTGTCGCATGGACGATGCGATCTGCAAATGGACGTAACCTCAAAATTTTTTCCATCGTTCTCTGATTAGCCGATAGATTATCAGTAGCTTTAGAATAAAAACCTTGAGATGTGCGAACGATCGTTACTGCCAACAAGTAGCTATTTTCCAATAACTCACGATCGTTGCAAGCTAACTCAAAAGATAGATTCATTTTTCTAATGAATGCGATAACATTTTCTCGTTCTACGTCGAAGGGCCATTCATTGATTCCATATTTTTCTAAAAACAGTTGGACATAAAAATCTCTAACCCAACATTCATTTTCTGCAGTAATATAAAATGGACGTCGATTTAAAATCAAACCTTTTTCTGCTAAAACGGTATCTATCTGCTTTATCATCCGATAAAAAGTTGCTTCACTGATATATAATTCGTTCAACCAGTACTCAATCTCTTCATTCGGCTGAAAAAAAAGTCGTTCTAAAAATAGGAAGGCCTCGGATTCTTCCATTAAATTTCTAGCCAGTTGTCGCGTCTTATTATGCAGTGCCTCATTCAAACGCAACCCGTTCATTCGGGAATATTCTACGCCGACATGTTCTCCCCAATAATCATTGATCGCTTCTACATCAGATAAAACTGTCTTAGTTGAACAATCTAATAATTCTGCAATCATTTCAGGGTTTTGCCACCCCAATAAATCCCGTAATACGCCAATAATCGCTAGACGCCTTTGGGTCGTATTCTTAAGCAATCGCCGCAAAAAAAAACCTCCTAACGCAACAATTAATCCTTTAATATCATTAATTAGTTTTTTGATTATAATAATATTTTATCATTATATCCCAAAATAACCACACCTAAACGTAAAAATATCACATTTTATTTAATATTTTTTGCAATTAATATCGTAGTAACATTTTTAATTATTTTAATTGATTATTTATGTATTCAAAATATGATGGGCATAACAAAAAAAGCCTAAGATGAATAAATCATCCTAAGCTTCAATTACAATAATCTATTATGATACCCAAATATTTTTTATAATGATAAATCAATTTTTTTGATTTTATGTAAGACTGGGTGTGACTTCCGATACCGTTTCGATCCCAACACTGATACGCAATGCCGCATCGACTTCCGCCATCAAACAAGGCTCTAAATGACAAACTTTTTCCTTCAAACGGGATTTATCAATCGTGCGGATTTGCTCTAATAAAATGACTGAATCTCGCTCGATTCCTGTTCCGTTCGATGGGATCCCAATATGTGTTGGTAATTTAGGCTTTGCCATTTTTGCCGTGATCGCAGCAACAATGATCGTTGGACTAAAATGATTACCTAAATTATTTTGGATAACCAACACTGGGCGTATGCCGCCTTGTTCGGAGCCGATCACGGGCGATAAATCTGCAAAATAGATATCACCACGTTTTACCATAATTCTCCTCCCAAAATTTTAAGATCATCCGATCTATTCTTGATAAATTCTTGGAACACGTTCAGAAAGAATACAACAAATCTCATAATGGATCGTTCCTAAATGATCAGCAACGTCTTGCATCGTGATTTCTTTGTCTTTATTTTTCCCAATCAAGGTTACTTTGGTACCAACTTTAACTTCTTTAGGCAAACGAATCATTAATTGGTCCATACATACTCGCCCAATAATTTCACAAAATTCGCCATCTACTAGTAACGAAAAACCTTGCATCTTGCGAATCCAGCCATCAGCGTAGCCGATAGGTACTGTACCGACCCACTCTGCTTCCGACGTATCGTAGGTTTTTCCGTAGCCGACACCTTCATTAGCTGCTAATTTCTTTACTTGGATCAATTCAGAAACTAATTCCATTGCAGGCTGTAAGTTATAAGGTTCAGGCAACTCATGCCCCGATGGATTCAATCCATACATTCCAACACCGTACCGAATCATATTTCCAGGCATTTCTTGATCATGCCATAATGCCGTAGCACTATTACTTGAGTGTACGTAACGCGGCAAATGATCTAAAACCGCAAGAACTGCTTGAAATCGTGAAGCTTGTTTTTGCCAATAAGAAAAATCTACTTCATCTGCTGTAGAAAAGTGGGTAAATAGTCCCTCCCAAACCATATTAGGAGAAGCTTCAACGATTTCTGCTGCTTCCTTCACTTCTTCAGGGGTCACAAATCCGATACGACCCATTCCAGTATCTGCTTTGATATGGATTTTGATTGGTTCAGTCATTTCGGTTAAATCCTTTAAAACCTTTTGTGCTTCGATCAGCCAATCTTTTGTCGCCACAGTGATCGACAAATCATAATCCACTACCAAAGAGAGATAGCTTGGAAATACCACACTCAAGACTAAAATCGGTTCGATAATTCCAGCTTCTCTTAATTCAATCGCTTCATCTAAAGTCGCCACGCAAAAACCAGTTGCTCCAGCTGTCAATGCTGTTTGCGCAGTAGCAACAGCTCCGTGCCCATAACCATCCGCTTTTACAACTGCAAATAATTCTACATCTTTTGGTAAACGATCGACTTCATTTTTGATATTTTCTCTTAATGCTTTCCTATGTATAATGGCTCTCGTTGGTCGATGATAAGTTACAACCATAAACTAAGTATCCTTCTTTCTATTCTTCCAAAACTACTTGGGCAATTGCCAGTTCATCTGTATGCGTCAAACTAACAAATACATTCCCTTGATGTGGTGATTTTGTAAAGGTCGGCGCACCGCTCTTATCACGTAAAATTTCTAGATCTTGAAAACTAACTTTTCCGATCCCCGTACCCCAAGCTTTAGAAAATGCTTCTTTGCATGCGTATCGCCCTGCTAAAAATTCTACCTGACGATGGGAAGAATGGCTAGCAAAAAGGGTCTGTTCTGCCGGAGTTAAGATTCTTTCAACAAAATGCGGGCGACGCTCAATAATTTTTGCCACTCTTTCAAGTTCTGTTGCATCGATTCCGATTCCTTTGATCATTACTCCAACCCTTTCATATATCTTCTTTATTTTACCAAAGACTTTTTCAAATACCACGTTTTTCTCTAAAGAAACATTACTATTTTTTCAAAATAGCTATTTCAAATTAAATTTTTTAGTATTTTTGGTGATATAAAATACTAAAAAGCTGGAACAAAAGTTTTTTCTACTTTTGTTCCAGCTTTTTAAATTTTTAGTCGTTTGAATTTGAACGAATGACAAATCCACGTTTTTTATCGTTGTTACGATTTGTGTTTGTATTTTTATTGTTGCCGTTACTACGTGATTTGTTGCCACCGTAATTTTTGTTTTTATTGTTGTCGCTGTTACGATCACGGTCTTTACGGTAATTATCTTTACCACGTCCGCCGCGATTGTTGCCCCCACCATTACGTTTGTTTCCGCCACGATTTCCACCGCGGTTGAATCCACCTTTTTTATTTGAAGGCAATGGACGTTCTGGAGTGATTTTAACTGGAACTGAATCCGCTGGGTCTTTAGCAACTGTCTTCAATAACAATGCTGCTAATTCTTCAGCAGAATAAGTAGCGGTTAATTCTTGAGCAGTTTCACTATATTTTTCTAGGCTAGCAGAATTTTCTTCCATTTGGCTTTGGATTTGCTCCATCGCTGCACCTAATTGACCTTTGAATGCTTCTTTTTCGGTTGGTGGTTGTAATGGATTCATACGTTTTTTAGTTAAGTTTTCGATTACATGTAAGTAACCCATTTCGTTTGGTGTCACGAAAGTTACAGACATACCGCCTTTACCAGCACGACCTGTACGACCGATACGGTGAACATAGCTTTCTGGATCTTGTGGAATATCATAGTTGTATACATGCGTTACGCCTGAGATATCTAAACCACGGGCAGCAACGTCAGTCGCAACTAAAATATCAAGATTACCAGCTTTAAATGAGCGTAAAACACTCATCCGTTTTTGTTGTGATAAATCACCATGGATTCCTTCAGCTTTGTAGCCACGAGCTTCTAATCCACGAGCTAATTCATCCACACGACGTTTTGTACGTCCAAATACGATAGCTAAATCTGGTGTTTGAACATCGAATAAACGTGTCATGATATCGAATTTTTCAAAATCTTTTGCCCGAACATAGTATTGATCGATTAAATCAGCAGTCATTTCTTTCGCTTTGATTTTCACGTGTTCAGGTTGGTTCATAAATTTAACGCCGATTTTTTTGATTGCATCTGGCATTGTTGCTGAGAACAACAATGTTTGGCGTTCTGCAGGGACTTTACTGATGATTTTTTCGATATCTTCTAAGAAGCCCATGTTTAGCATTTCGTCTGCTTCATCTAAAACTAATGTTTCAACTGTTTCTAGTTTTAATGTGTGACGGTTGATATGATCCAACATACGTCCTGGTGTACCCACAACGATATGTGGACGATCTTTCAAGCCACGAATTTGGCGACCGATATCAGCCCCACCGTAAACAGCTTGAACACGAACTTTTTTATCTCGACCTAAACGATATAATTCTTCTTGTGTTTGGATTGCAAGTTCACGTGTTGGTGAAATAACCAAACCTTGTAAAGTATTTTTAGATGTATCAATTTTGTCTAACATTGGTAGACCAAAGGCTGCTGTTTTACCAGTACCTGTTTGTGCTTGTCCAATAACGTCTTTTCCTGCTAATGCTAAAGGAATAGTTTGTCCTTGGATCGGTGTTGCTTCTTCAAAACCTGCGCGTTCAACCGCGATCAATAGTTCTGGTGATAATTTTAATTCATTGAATTTCAAATGATATCCTCCTAATGTATGTTGACCTTATCATTTAGAGCGTATGGTTAGTTATCTGCGTTTGGGCTGCAACGTCCCTTTAGTTGCCACCTTTGGCGATAGGTACCGAAAAACCGCTCCGCGAAGTCAGGCGGAAGGATCATCTCTCACAAAAAGTGGCTGCGACATCGTTCATTTGAATAATGTCCCAACCGCTCCTTAGAAATAATTGGTAAGCCAGTAGACTTATCCACTAGCGAATCTTTAATTTATTGGATGACTCATCAATCATTACTTCATTTCTCGGCAATGGCTCATTCTAGCACACCATTTTATTTTCTGCAAGTTTTCACTATTGTTGTAAAGCTTCCACTAGTGTAAACAAGCCCATTCCATTACTACCTTTTAATACAATACTATCTTCAGCTTGTAGGCTTTCCTTTACAGCTTCAACCAATTGCGCCTTTTCATCTTTAGCAAAATAATGAACCTTAAGATTTTGATAACGATCAGCTAATGCAATTTTTAAAGCTTTCATTTCTTCTCCATACAAGAATATTTCTTGAAAATCTTGTTCACTGATATGATTGATCATGTTGGCATGTAGTGCCGATGACTCTTCACCTAATTCTAACATATCTGCTAAAACAGCAACTCGGCGTCCCTCTGTAGGAAGTTTGGCAAAAGTATCTAAAACTAATGCCATCGCTGTTGGATTCGCATTGTACACATCACTTAAGATATCCGCGCCATTTTTAGCTTTTAACCACTGTGTTCGGTTTTGAGTAACTTGAACATACGCTAATCCTTGGAAAATCTCTTCATTATCTAGACCATACCAACGTCCGATTGCTAATGCGATCAAAGCATTTTGAACATTGTAGCTTCCTGGTAATGGGATTTGATAACCGCTATCATCTACAGAAAAAACAGTTGCTCCTTTATTTTCATTTAAGATCGTAGCTGAGATATCCCCTTGTTGGATACCAAAAGTTTCAATCGTTTGTGACAATGAACGGATACGATCTGCTAAAAGAGGTTCATCTGCAGGAATGACCAATAAACCATCGGGTGCTAAACCGGTAGTAATTTCCATTTTAGCGTCGGCAATTTTTTCTCGCGATCCTAGATTTTCAATATGTGCTTCACCAATGATCGTGATAGCTGCAACATCTGGTTCTGCTAATTCAGATAATACACTGATTTCATTTGCGTGATCCATACCCATTTCAAGAATCAATTTTTCGGTTCCTTCTGGCATGTGCAGAATCGTATAAGGCAACCCGATATCATTATTATAATTTCCTTGCGTTTTATACGTCCGATACTTCTGGCTAAGAACAGATTCTGTCATGTCTTTTGTCGTCGTCTTCCCATTAGAACCAGTAATAGCGATCACATCTGGATGTTCTTCTAATAAATAATAACTTGCTAATGCTTGGAAAGCTGCAAGTGTATCATTCACTAAAATAACTGCAATCCCTTCTGGCGCAGTCGCTGGATCGTTGCTCCATAATGTTGCAGCCGCTCCGTTTTCAATTGCTTTTGACACAAAATCATGACCATCATTTTGTCCTTTTAACGGAACAAATAAATCGCCGTTTGAAATTTTGCGTGTATCGAATTCGACACCAGTAACGGTCACCTCATTTTCCGTCAATACTTCACCTTGAACGGCTTTGCTGATGATTGTCGTTGTAAAATTCATGGTGTTCCTCCCATATTAATTGTCTCTAGCTACAGGACTAGTCGATTGTGTTAAAAATCTTCTATTAGGAAAAAAGGAGTGTGACATTTTTTGTCACACTCACATTTCAAATCCTGCTTGTGATATAACGTGGCTTACTTATTCAAATGCAATGCAGCTTTCATTTCGAAACGTTTCTTTCCTAATTGAATCAATTCTTCAATCAAATCACCATATTTCAATCCCATGTTTTCCCATAATAATGGATACATACTGAACTCAGTAAAACCGGGCATTGTATTTAGCTCATTTAAGAATAATTCATTCTTATTCGTTAAGAAGAAATCGCAACGGCTAAGTCCAGAACCGCCTAACATCGTGTAGGCTAACTTAGCATATTCACGTGCTTTATTCATCACTTCTTCCGGAACATCCGCTGGAATTGCCATTTGAATTTTATTGTCGATATATTTTGCATTGTAATCATAAAAAGCGACTTCTTTTACCACTTCACCTGGTAATGTCGTACGTACATCATCGTTACCTAAAACAGCGACTTCGATTTCGCGAGCATCGATTCCTTGTTCAACCAAAGCGCGAGAATCATAAAGATAGGCTTCTTGCAGGGCTTTTTGTAATTCTTCGCGATTTTCGGCACGCGAGATCCCTACACTTGAACCCATGTTAGCAGGCTTGATGAACATTGGATACAACAACATACCTTCGCATTTATCAAAGACTTGTTTTGGATTTTCTTTCCATTGATTCTTTAAGACAGGCACATAGGGTACTTGGGGAATACCGCCTGCTTGTAAAATATACTTTGTCATGATTTTATCCATTGCACATGCACTAGTCATTACACCAGTACCTACATACGGCATATCCAATGTTTCTAAGAAACCTTGGATCGTTCCATCTTCACCATTCGGTCCGTGTAAAACTGGGAAGACGATCGCGTTGTCTTCTTTGATTTCGCCAGCTCCGATGACTCGACCGCTGAATCCTTCTACAACATTGCCCGTTGGATCCCATGTTAAGCGCAACACTTCATCTGTCTCTGGTGCTTCCGTTAATAATGGGCCTTTGACCCATTGACCGGTCTTATCAATATAAACAAGTTGGACTTGATAATAATCAAAATAAACCGCAGAAATTACTGAAAAAGCCGATAGAATCGCTACATCATGCTCTGGACTCTTTCCACCATAAAGTAAAATAATTTTCAACTGAATGTCCTCCATTACTTTCTGATCTTTCATATTTTAGCATAAAAACTAGAATCTCCAAAAAAAAGTTTTACAAGTATTACGAAGCTTATCATTTATGTTACAACAAATCGCTTGAAATCAAGTCTTCTAGGACTTTCTTAAAATGAGTACGATCTTCATTTGTAAAAGGTCTTGGTCCTTTTGTACGTTGTTTCGCTTGCCGCATTTTACTACCAATAAATCGTTGGGTCAATAAAGAATCAATGTTCATCGCTGTATATTCCATACCTGATTGATGCATGACGTGTGCTGCTTTCACTAATGTCAAAGAAGCTAACCCGTAATCTTGTGTAACTAATATGTCTTCTGGTTTGATCACCGAAACGATTTTAAAATCGGCAGAATCAGCTCCGCGATCAACATAGATAAAATCTACGAATTCAGGGTACTCTTTTGTCGAATAATGATCAATACTTGTTACGATCACTACAGGTAATGAAAATTTCTTAGCAACCTCGATCGTCGTTTCTTTTACTGGTGAACCATCGCCATCAATGATTAAACGCATCTTTGCCCATCCTTCCTACAATATAAATTCCTGCTAATAATAGGACAATCGTTGCAAATTTAACAAGATCCATCGTCCCAAAAATTGCCTGAGTATGCAGGTTTTTTAGTAGAAAAAGATCTCGTATCGGCAATTCCTTCTCCCATAATGTCGCGCCTAATAAAAACATCAAAATAAACTGATGGGTGATGCTGCCCTTATTTGAAGTAGAATATTTTGCCGTAATCCGTTGCTGTTCAGGAATACTATCGGTTTGATAATATAGGCGATTCAACCAAGAACTGGTACTTTTTTGGAAAAATGTCAAAACAAAAATAGCAAGTGGAAAGATACTTCGAATACTTAACAGCAATAGACCGACCATCAACCCAAATAACTGAAAAATAAGTGGATTTTTCGCTTTTTTTCTTAATTTACCTGCAACCAATAAGGCGCTGAATGTCGCTAGAACATACGGTAAAAACAAGTATAACCCTTGAGCAGCACTTCCTTTATAAACTGCGATATAAAATGCCCCGAAAAGAAAAATAAAATTTCCGATCATTCCATTTAAAAATGTCAGAGCATTTTGCCATAACGGTAATTTCCAGCGGTCTTTAACCTGATGAATCACTACGATGGCTAAAATAAAGATACTTGCAAACAAAATGATTGAACCATCTACTAATTTTTCGTTGAATAGCAAACGCCCACTACGTAATAAAAATAAAGCACTGAAAAATAAAACGAACCAAATCAATTCTGGGATCGAAAAAACATGTTTAGGTAATTCTTTAAAATCCATTTCATAATGTGGGTAATGCTTTACAGTATGATAGGCACATATGTAATACAAAGTAATCATACTTGGTACAACGACCATTTGAACCGGTAAACTTGCAGTCAATCCAAAACCTAAAGGGGCTAAAACGACCAAAGCGTAAAGATATCCTTTACTAGTCATCGAGCGAAATCCCTGAGTCTGCTCATAAAAATTGACACTAGTATTTGCAGCTGGCAACCAGGCCGCACTCAGCCCTAATAATATGCTGCCAAACAAATAACTAGAAAAATAAATCGTTCCTAGTAATGTCAAAAATGCGCCAAATCCTCCGATTAAAAGCGCCACCATTAACAGCGTATACTGATCGATAGAACGATGCAACCCACGAATCAAAAAGATTCCTGTTACACGAAAAGTATAGAATAAAACAAAAGGCATCGCTGTCATAGCAATACTAGAATGAATTAAATGGATAAATAGTAAATACGGAACGATCACTAAGGTATTCGCTAAAACAAAGGGTGTAGTCTGAGTAAAACGCCGAAAAAAATTCTTGATGGTTTCCATTGAAACGATCCTTTCGTCAATAAGAGATTAAAGTTATCGCTTGGCGAAACTCTTCTATTAAATGCTCTTTTTTATAGGCAGCAAAAGCTATTTGGTTTTTATTCAGTATACTCCGCATTTTAGTTGGAATAAATACCTCTGCCAATTGATTTTTTAAAATGAAATCGCGAGTGATCCGCCACTCGTAGTAATAACCTAATGGACGACAACTATAGATCGTTTGATTGATGACTTGATCAGAAAAGCGTCGATGCGTATGACCAAAAACCACTTGCTGGATATTATCATAACGATCCAATAATTCACCTAATGCTTTGGAACCTAGAAAGGCATTCAATTTATTCCAAATTTGATATTTCCCGCTTAAATGAACGATAAATTCTGCTTTAGGAACAAAATGAGTGGCTAGAATCACTTGATAATTTTTTTGAGCCAAATCATCCAATACTAATTTTAATTCCTTCAGAATTGCTTGATCAACGGTTTGATCATCTGAAAAACGATCAATGATCCGATCAAACCAATAAATATTTTTAGTCGAACGAATTTTTTTAGGATCAGTTAATTCAGAAAAACCATAATCGTACCAACCATTGAAACCTAATAAGACCGTTTGATCGGTCAAGGGTAGATAGCGTAAGTTGAGAAAATGACTATCGGGATAATGTTCGATCATCTGTTCACCTTGAATATTCCCCATCTCATGATTGCCTAAATTAAAAGTCGTCGGAAGGCCTTGATGACGGAAAAAATGGTTCACTGCCAAAGTATGAGCGATTTTATTTGCGGTATCACCAGCAAAATGCAACCGTGTCACCTTGTTTTCTTGCAATAAATCAAACAATAATGCCAGCTCTTCATCGCCAAAATGATTGATATCTGCATGTAGGTCTGTAATGATGGCTAATGTCCCCATTTTAATGCCTCCTTCTTCTTTGTTTACTTTACACAAAACGAACAGATATTGCGAATCAAATGCAAAGAAAACGACGGTGCTTTTTTTAGCTTGTGCTATACTTAACTAAAAGTAGTATCTTAAGGAGGATACCTATGGTTACGTATCGCAATTTGCAAACCGATCTATTGCAAGCGCTTGATCAGCATGTCGATATTTTAAAAGAAGTCGAAGATATTGAGTCAGCAGAATTACCCGGTTTTTTATTTATGATGCGCAGTTTAGGATTTATGTTAGACCGAGCAGCATTAGTCTTAGCCAGTAAAGATGATGATGAGATGTATTACATGATGTTTGAATACTATCTGTTGTTGAATGAGTTAAAACTAAATCTAGCCATGAACTTTTCTTACGCTACCTTGCAAGGAGCGCCCTTGATCGAGACGATCAATCGCTTTCCCACTACCTATGAAAAAGAAATGAAACATTGGTGGGAGGCGCGGACTGGTTTAGTAGTTGAAGAAACCAAACAAACGATCCAACTAGAAGAAATCTAATCTTCTAGAACACAAAAAGAGGTTGAACCAAAAGTTTAAAACTTTTGGTTCAACCTCTTTTTTAATGTGTTAGTTCGGGATATAAGAAATGAAGGACGTCCATCGTCAAGCGTCGGCTCTTGCCAGCATATGGATAGATATGCATATGCATCGCTGGATTGAAGTTAGCTTCAATGATGCCGTAATCTTCATGATTTTCATAAGGTTTGTCTTTATCTGGAATAATCAAATCAATCCCACTGATATTAGCACCCAGTGCCGCAACAGCATCAATGGCAATTTTTTTATAACTTTCATCTACTTCATCAGTAATATCGATGGAATCACCGCCGGTAGAAACATTCGAATTTTCACGTAAGAAAACTTGACAGCCTTGTTCAGGAATACTATCGATTTGAAGGCCTTGTTCTTTTAACATCAATTGTTCTAGTGCGCCTAGTTGGATCACTTCCAATGGTGAACGATGATGTGTTCCCCGTAATGGATCTGCATTTTTTTCAGCTACCAGTTGGCTGATCGTTCGCTCGCCATCTCCTACAACATTGGCTGGGATTCGTAACAAAACAGCCTTGACCTGACTATCGATCACGAAGAAACGGTATTCTGTTCCTGGCATGAATTCTTCAATGATCACTGCATCATCTTCTGCAAATGCAATCGCTAGACCGGCATTGAAATCTTCGATCGATGTTTCATTTTTAAAAATCGTGATTCCAAGACCATAATTGGTTGATTTTGGTTTTATCACAAAAGCTTTCTTAGCAAACCGTAAATAAGCTTTTTTCGCTTCTTCGATCGAGCCAAAAGTCTCTCCTGCTGGGACACGGAAACCAGCACGAGCTAAAATTGTTTTAGTCACTGTTTTGTTCGCCATCAATAACGGTGCGATGTAGGTATCTTTACTCGTCATATTAGCATTTTTTACTAATTCTTGATGAGTACCATGTTGTAATTTAACAAATTGATCTTGACGATCCAATACTTCCGCTTCGATCCCCATTTGGATCGCGTCGAATAAAAGATTTTGTGTCGATAATTCCATTTCTTGGAAACCGGCTAATTGGTAGGGATGTGCCCAAGCTTGGTCATAAAATTTGCGACCCCATTCAGTAGCAACCACCGCTTGACCTTCCTTTTCATCTAAGACAAAAATTCGAGCAGCTAAGGTTTCTGCTGGATGATCCAACCAGTTTTGATACGTACGTACCAATTCAGAGCCTTCTAAGGATAATTCTTTGATCATTTGCAACATTTCTGCAAAAATTTGTTGGCCTTCTTCATAAAATGCTGTTGGTTTCGTTGGATGTTCTAATGATACTGCATCACTGATCCGGTTACCCTCGGCTACCCAATCATCTGCTGGTAATTTTTCATCTGTCCAAAGTAGATACAGCATGAATAAATGAATGAATTTGATTTCATCGGCATCGATACCCACTCGATCAAAAGGATTCAAATCGATATTTCTTAATTCAACATAACGGATACCCGTGTGGAAAAGATCGGCAACTTTTTTCCCACCGCGCATTCGAATCGGTGCATAGAATTCTTTTTCTTCTGATAAACGTCCTCGAGCTACATTTTCAGCCAAATCTTGGCTATAACGAGTCAATGATTCGTAAGAAACTTGGACATCCGGTTTATTGACATAACCATACTGACTAGTACGGATACTGCGAACAGGTTCGTTCGGACGATCTTCGCTATCAAAATAACGGGCCTCGCTTAGTGGACTCGCACCAAATAAATACGTGATCAACCAACGATAACGTAAAAAGTTGCGAGCGATTTTCATATATAAATGCGTCTTGAAGTCCTCTAAAGACGTTTCTTGTGTTTGAACTAAAAATAGCTGTTCAACTAGATCCAACCCATATTCAAAGTTGAAATGGATCCCACTGACCATTTGTTTTCTTTTGCCATATTCGCGTGCCAAATAACGACGATATAAAACATCGGCGTGATGCTCTAATTTGGCGATGTGAATGTCTTCTTCTTTTTCTGGCAGTGCTGGCGGCATTGAAAAGGGCCACATCATTTCATCTTTAGGTAAGCTACGTTGCGCTACATCATGGATAGCTTCTAGATAAGCCAGTACTTCCTCCACTGATTCAGTAACGGGCGTGATCAACTCTAATTGTGTTTCAGAAAAATCTGTTTGGATATATGGATGAAAATTACGATTACCTACCGTTGAAGGGTGGTTCGATTTCGCCAATTCACCATCTAGAGTGACACGTTGGCTTTCTTTTTCGATCCCGTATCTTGCTTGCAGCAAGAATGGTCTAACTGTTTCTTGCTCCATCATATTTTTTATGTTCATTTGTTTGTATCCCCCTTCCCAGCTACATTATATAGAAGATTATACATAAACAGAACGGAAATGCTTAAAAAAAAGATTGTTCACAATATAAAATATACATGAGAGAACGATCGTAGTTTTATTTAAACAAAAAAACAATTCTTTCTAAGGAACGGTCAACCAAAGAAAGAACTGTTTTATTAGCTACATCTGACTATTTAGTGATGATGACATCTGTTGCTTTAATATCTGAACCAAAGAATGGTTTCAATGTTTGATCATAGGCTTCTTCAAAGAAATCAGCTTTTTTCAACTTCTTCAAATCTTTATTGACCCATTTTAATAATGATTTATTGCCTTTTTTGATCCCAGGATTGATCGTTGAAACCTCCCCGATCTCCTTGATCCCAACTTCATAATCAGGATTTTCTTTGACCCACGCATACAAATACGTATTATCATCGGCAAGTGCAGCTGCACGACCATCTGTCAAAGCTTGGAATTGTTGGCTTTTTGATTCATATTTTTCTAAATTGATGTCTGGATATTTCTTCGCAAAATATGTTTCAGCGGTTGTTCCTTTAGTGACGATCAATTTTTTATCATTTAATTGTGATGCTTTTGTGATAGCTTTATCTTTTGGTGATACGACCCCGATCCCAACTTTCATATAAGGCGAAGCAAAATCAACAACTTTTTCACGTTCAGGTGTTTTGGTAAAGTTCGCCAAAACGATATCGACTTTATTTGATTTTAATGCATCGACCCGTTCTTCCGCATTCACCACTACAAATTCAATTTTAGATTCATCACCTAAAAGATCTTTAGCTAAACGTTTTGCTAAGTAAATATCGTATCCTTGATTTTTCCCATCTTTATCCAGATAGCCATAAGGCGATAGATCTCCAAAGACTGCGACTTTCAATTTTCCGCGCTTTTTGATGGCTTCGACTGACGATGGATTTTTTGCGGCTTCTGCCGTTTGAGGATGGCTCGTGAAAGTAACCACTCCGATCGCTAAAATTGCGGTGATGACTGCCCATATTTTTTTCATTTTTTCTTCCTCTTTCTTGTTTATAAATTTGAGAAGTCTAAACTTCTTAAAAACACTGCTGCGCGTTCCGTTTCTGGTTGTTCAAAAAAGGCCTTCGTCGGTCCTTGTTCTAAAATCTTTCCCTCCGCCATAAAAATAATTCGATCGCTGACTTGTTTCGCAAAGGCCATTTCGTGGGTAACGATCACTAACGTTTTATTGGTTTTAGCTAATTCTAAAATCACTTCCAAGACTTCACGAACATTTTCTGGATCCAACGAAGCAGTTACTTCATCAAATAGGATCAGCTCCGGATTCATACACAAACTACGAACGATCGCGACCCGTTGTTTTTGCCCACCCGACAATTGACGGGGATAGGCATGTGCTCGATCCTTTAGTCCGACTCTTTCTAACCAATTCAACGCTTGTTCTTGAACTTCTTCGGTTGCTCTTTTTTGGACTTTTATCGGTCCGATCATTATGTTTTCTAAAACTGTTTTATTAGGGAAAAGATCATAGCTTTGAAAGACCATCCCGATCTTTGTCCGCATTTTCTGCCAACTTTTATCAGTTAACGGAAGTTTCTCACCTTTAAAGAACAACTCTCCTGATGTGATCGTCTCTAGTCCATTCAAGCAACGTAACAATGTACTTTTCCCACTGCCTGAAGGGCCTAAAATTGCGACGACTTCACCTTTTTCAATCTTCAGATCCAAGGGAGCCAAGACTTGTTTCGTACCGAAATATTTATTGAGTTGCTTGATTTCCATGATTGCTTCAGCCATTCACTTGCCTTCTTTCTACATAAGCCGCTAGTTTACTTAAGGGATAACACAGCGCAAAATACAAGAAAAATATCAAACCGTAGACCCATAAACTAGCTGTAGGTACTTTTACCGTATAATTTTCAATAATTTGCGTACCGACTCGAATCATTTCTGTGACCCCGATCATCATCAACAAACTAGTGGTCTTGATGACCCGGGTCACGAGGTTGATAACACCTGGTATAACGGGGATCACTCCTTGAGGAAGTAAAATATAATAATATTGTTGCCATGAATTGAAACCTAAAGATTTCCCGATTTCAATTTGCTGTACTGGAACATTCTCGATACCGCTGCGAACTAAATCACTCATTTCAGCTGAGATCCATAAGATAAAGACACTGATCGAAACGACTTGATTGGAGACCTCACTATTCAGTAATTCCGGTACGATATAGTAAAAGACAAATAATAAAACCAGTAATGGGACGACCCGGAAAATCTCCAAATAAATTTTTAGAACCACTCGAATGACTTTGAATGATGTCGTTCGTAAAATACCCAGTACTACACCTAAGATCAACCCTAAAATCAATGAAATCACCGATAGTTTAACTACCACCAGCAGTCCTTGAAATAAACGGATCAAATTGTTGCCGTCAAAAAAAATATCAAAGCCCGACATGGTGCTGCCTCCTCTCTAGCAGGTAGATCACTAGAACCATCGGTAAAATAATCACACTATAACTAAGGACTAGCATCAATAAAAATTCTTTGGTCAAATAATACATCCCGATCAAATCTTTCGTGACATTGGTCAGATCCATGATCGAAATGGCACTAAACACAGAAGTTTCCTTCATCAAAAAAATCGCATTCGCTCCTAGACCTGGGATCGCGACTTTCAAGCCTTGGGGCAAGATGACCGCTTGAGCCAACTGCCAATTGTTAAATCCGATCGAACGTCCAGATTCGATCTGTACTTTTGGGACCGACTCGAAACTTCCACGGAACGATTCAGCCATATATGCTGCGCCTAAAAAAGTCAATCCAATGATCGCTGCAGTATTTTTCCCCAACGGCAAACCTAGCTTAGGCAGACCGTAGTACAGAAAAAATAGTTGGATCAATAAAGGGGTATTACGCGACAATTCGATATAGCCTTGTAAGATCGGCTTTAAAATAGGAATCGAAAAAAAAACGATCAATGCGATCAAAAAACCTAGAACAAAAGATAAGACGATTCCGATTCCTCCTAGACTTACTGTTACTTTCAACGCCTCAAGATACTGAGGTATACTATCTTTCATCCCCTGAAAATCCACCTGACAATTCCTCTTTTCAATTGATTTAAAAAAACATTTATTTTATGATTCTCGTTTTTCCACCCCACTACTTTTAGAAAATTAAAACAAAAAAGGACTTGAAGAATTTTCAAGTCCTTTGGCTCAACCTCAAAATAAACTATTTAAGGATATGCCAAGGAACATGATGAGCATATACACATCATGTTTTTTGGCATCATTTTGTTGCTCAAAATATTCTGTCTCATCACGTTCACCTCTCATTATTTTCTCATCTTTTGTTTAAAGAAACTATACCAGTTTTTTTGCGAGTTAGATAATTGAAAAATTTGATTGGTAGCGATTGATTTTTTTTATGGATAAACGATCGTAGATCCTAAAGAACAGGCTCTGTTTGAAGTCTCATAGTCTGCTAAAAAACATTTGATCTCATTGACGAAAGCCAGCTGGATCTGACTTTTCGCTCGTGATTTGTTAAAAATAGCGATCAACTCATGTTGCGCCGAGTGGGCTAATGGCCGTAATTCGATTTGTTCTTTGGCAAAACTTGTCACGATACCCAGACCTGAAGCATAGGCATTCGAAGCACTCAATAAATTAAGTAATGTCCCGCGATCGTTAGTATGCAAGACGGTTTGTTGACTGGGGATCGTTAACGGGTCTTCATCTAAATGAGCCAAGCCATGATTTTCTTGGGAAAAACGAACTTGTGGATACGACTGTAATTCTTGGATAGTGATCGTTTCTTTTTTCGTTAAGGGATGATGTTTGCCTAAAAATATTTGCGTTGGAAAATGACCTAAAACTTCCCAAGATAGATTTTCTTGCGCAAAATACCGTTGGAATATTTTACGACTAGCTGGACTTAGATACAGAATACCTACTTCACTTTCAAAATTTCGGACACTTTCTAAAATGCGCTGAGTGGTTGTTTCGATCAAATGAAACTGTTGGTATTGATCATCATAATCTTCCATTATCTTGAGAAAGGGCTGATACAAAAAATCATAATGCTGAGCTGTGACTGTAAAACTTTTTTTACCCGATTCTTGGTAATGCTGTTCTAATTCATGGACTTGAGCTAAGATACGTCGCGCATAAACAACAAAATCACTACCTGCTTCCGTTAATTTTGCTCCTGCCTTTGAACGTTCAAATAAGCGGACATTTAATTCTTTTTCAATTTCTTTGACAGATATGGATAAGCTTGACTGGGTAACGAACAGCTCTTTAGCAGCTTGACTAAAACTCCCAACCTCAGCGATCGTTACGACATACCGGTATTGTTGCAGGTTCATTTGCTTCCCTCACTTCTTTATAAAAAAGGATTTGATCAACTCAAATCCCTTTTTATTTCCTATTTTTCACTTGCTTCAAACAACCTAGCTTAACTGATCAATCTTCTAGCATCAATCAAAGACTCTCAAGGCGCGGATCAAGTCATTGGCTAAATCTTCACTATCTTCGATCCCAACAGATAAGCGTAATAAGTCTGGCGTTAAGCCATACGACTCTCGCAACTCTTGAGGGATATCTGCATGGGTTTGTGTTGTTGGATAAGTGATCAAACTTTCCACCCCACCTAAGCTTTCAGCAAAAGTAATCAATTTCAATTCTGCTAAAAATTCTTTGATTTTAGCGGCGTCTTTTACATAAAAACTGATCATCCCTCCGATTCCTGGATAAAGAACTTTTTTCAACTGGGGTTGATCATTTAAAATCTCAGCAATTCTTTGTGCATTCCGTTCTTGCTGCTCAAAACGTAATTTGAATGTTTTTAAACTTCGAATAAACAGCCAACAATCGAGACTGCCTAAAGTTGGTCCTGTTGTATTTGCCAACCAAGCAAGCCGTTCACCGATCTCAGGATCTTTTGCTACAACAACACCGGCTAAAATATCATTGTGACCGGTCAAAAATTTGGTCCCTGAATGTACAACAATGTCTGCTCCTAAAATTAGCGGTTGTTGACGTAGCGGTGTCGAAAAAGTATTGTCCACAATCAACAATGTTTCTTGTGCTTGGGTCAACTGAGCGACTTTTTTGATCGAGACTTCTTGCATCAATGGGTTAGTAGGTGTTTCTAAGAAGACTGCTGTAATTTCCGGTGTCAATTGGGCTGTTAAACTTTCAAAATCATCAAAATAATGAAATGTTGCGATAGCTAATTTTTGTAATTCTTCAAAATAACGGTAACTGCCACCATACAGATCCCGAGAAACTAAAAATTCACTACCTGAAGGAAAAGAACTAAATACTAATTGAATCGCACTCATCCCTGAACTCGTTACAATCCCACGACTACCGAATTCGAGTTCCGCCAATGCTTGCTCCAAAATATCCCGAGTTGGATTTTTAGTTCGCGTATAATCATACCCTGTACTTTCGCCTAATTCAGGATGTGAATAAGTTGTGGATAAATAGATTGGCGCTGCAACGGCTCCAGTTTGTTTATCTGAACGATTGCCGATTTGAGCTAATTTAGTGGCTGTTTTATAAGACATTTATTGTTTCCTCCTTGAATAATTGTTGATTCACTGCGATTAATCTGTCGATTGCTAAATCAATTGTTGCTGGATGCGTCCCTAAATTGATACGAATAAATCCTTTCGTTTCTGGTGAAAACCATTCTCCAAAATCAATTGCCAGTCCGGCTTTTTCTTGAATATATTCTTTGACCTGATCTTCTGAAATCCATTCACGCAAATCCAGCCATAATAGGTAACTTCCTTGTAAATCTGCCACACCGATTTCAGGTATTGCTTCTGCCAATCGTTGCTTAACGGTTTGGTAATTCGTCTCGACTACTTGCAAAAAGCCGGCGAGCCATTCATCTCCTGTTTGATAAGCTGTCAATGCGGCTAATTGTCCTAATGAACTATATTCGGTTTGTCGATGGGCTTTGCACCAACATCGATAGTGTTGATGTGTGCGTTCCCCAGGTAGCCAGATATGTGCGTTCAATAAAGTCGCTAGATTGAACGTTTTTGAAGGCGCATTGCAGACAATAACTTCTTCTAAAATATCTAACTCTTGTGCTACCGTAACTGCGGATACAAAGTGATGGTCTGACAAAATCAAATCCGAATGAATCTCGTCAGCAATCACACGTACGTGATACTGATGACATAATTTCAAGACTGCCGTCAATTCCTCTTTGGTCCAAACACGCCCCACTGGATTATGAGGAGAACATAAAATGAACAATTTCACTTCATTAGCTTTCAATAGCTGTTCAAAGTTTTCCAGATCCATTTGATACCCCTCGGCAGTTGCTTTCAATGGAGAACATATTAGTTCTCGATTTTGATCTTTGATTGCATTAAAAAAAGGATAGTAGACCGGCGTTTGAATCAATATCTGATCCCTTTCCTGAGTAAAACAAGCAATCAAATCATACAACGCTTGAACAACACCGGTCGTAAACTCTAGCCATTCTGCTTGAAAAGCCGTTTGTTCATGGCGTGCTTGCCAGCCAGCATAAGCTGAAAAATAGGTTTCCGGAACAATCGAATACCCGAATATTCCATGAGCAATCCGTTCACTTAATGCTTGCTGAACAGTTTGCGGTACTGAAAATTCTGTATCTGCTACCCACAATGGCAGTAAGGTATCGTCTTGATACCTTTCCTTTAACGCATCCCACTTTAGCGAATTGGTTTGCTTACGTGATTGATAATGTGCTTGAATAAATGTCTCTATATCCACTCGACTCACTCCTTTAATCTTAAAAACAAAAAAAGTCCCTTTGTCTTCACTAGACAAAGGGACGAAATCATTCGTGTTACCACCCAAATTTATATCTTTCTCACAAAAGATACCTCGACAGTTCCTATTGAAACTCGGTGATATAACGGTCACGACCGTCTAACAAGCGTTAACCTGTCAGATACTCCGAGTTCATCTTCATTGAATTTTCTTGGTCCTCATTCTCACCATCCGAGGTCGCTGTAACTAGAAGCATCAATTACTCTTCTCTTCATTGTTTAGATATAATTTAATGATATTGTAATCCTTTTATTATTTATGTCAATCCTTTTTATAAAAATAAGCGAAAAATATTTTATTGAAATATTTTTCGCTTATTTATCTTATTCTATAATAGATTGGCATCCTCTAATAATTCTTCAATAAATGTCCCTTTGATTTTTTTCAGTCCTTTGCGCTCGATCAAACCTTCTAATAATGGAACTTTCACTTCTTTGATTCCTTTTTGATCATTCAAATAATATGAAGCATTTAGTAACATTCGAATATCATAAGAAGAAGCAAAAACTTCTGGTACCCCTCGATCGATTTCTAGCAAGGTATAAACAGCTTCCATTGCCTTACGAACAGAATATTCTGTTGTAAACACTGTATCTCGTTCGGTTTCTGCAAAATTCCCCATAAAGGCTAAATTACTATATCCTTCTGGGATCACCGCTGGACGATCACCTTTCGCACGAGGCATAAAGTAAGACGTAATATAAGGCATGTAACAAGGGATCGTATTACATGATTCTTTGGCTAAACCATCAATCAAATGTTCTGGTACGCCCATTTGATACAACCATTCAGCAGCAATCTCATTTCCCGTACATTCAGTAATCGGTTTTTTAATGTAATTTCCTTTTGTATCTGAAAGTAAGGCATAGACCCAAACAACTAATTGATCCTTTGGTTGTTTTTTGAAATGAGGTTGACGATTAAGAGTATAACTCATTTTCCAATTGGAATCTGTTGCGTGAACGATTCCGCCGGTAACTACTTTTCCAGCATAAGGATCTCGATGGCTGATTTTTTCAATGTAAGGTGCAATTTTTTCATCTAAAGTCGTTACTGTTGCTGAAACAAACCAACTTGAATCAGGTGATTCTCACAAAATTTCTCTGGTTTACCGAAGCTAGCATCTTGTTCAGCCATGCTCTTCCATAAATTCCAACTACCGCCCAATTCTTTTGAAACTGGAGCGGGTGTTTCACTATTTCCATAAGTTGAGCTTTCCGTGATCGATCCATTCGTAACAAAAACTAAATCATTCTCAGCTAATTGCACGATCGTTTCCTGTTTTTCGACCGTTAAAATTAACTTATCTGCTAGTTTCTTGCCATTTTTATTAGCTACGATCACGTTTTTAACCTTAGTATCGTATTGGAAATGAACGCCGTTATCTTTTAAATATGCTAATAATGGTAATACCAATGACTCGTACTGATTATACTTAGTAAATTTAAGGGAAGAAAAATCAGCTAAGGCATCAATATGGTGAATAAAATGCATCAAGTAGCGTCTCATTTCCATCGCTGAATGCCATTTTTCAAAAGCAAACATCGTACACCAGTACGTCCAAAAATTTGAGTCGAAAAATTCGTCCGTAAAGACATCCGTAATTTTTTTATCATCTAGCTGGTCTTCTTTCATCAAACATAAAGCCAAAATTTCTTTGATTGCTTTCTCGCTCAACGTCAATTGACCATCTGTGGGTACTTGCTCACCTTGGTTATGGATTAAACGACATTTTGAAGAATTTGGGTCTTTCTTATTCAACCAATAAAATTCATCTAGAACAGAGGCATCTTCAACTTCTAGTGATGGAATCGAGCGGAAAAGGTCCCACAGACACTCAAAATGACTTTCCATTTCACGCCCGCCGCGAATCACAAAACCGTATTCTTCTTTGTATCGTCCATCCAATGAACCACCTGCCAGCGGTAGTTCTTCTAAAATATGAATTTTACTGCCATCCATACGACCATCTCTGATTAAAAATGCTGCGGCTGAAAGAGAAGCCAGTCCTGATCCGATTAAATAAACTGCTGAGATATCTTCTGTTTTTGCCGGTTTTGCCGCCCGTGCAAAAGCTTCATAATTTCCGTTACTTCTATACATTGTTTCTGCTCCTTTTTCTTTGTTTTAGTCTTGGTTGTGTTTTAAATGTTTTTTTGCTGTTTCCACATCTTCTTTTGCTGCTTCATAGTCAAAGCGTTCGATCGTACCGTTTAATTTTTCTGCGATCATCGTATTCAATAACGTTTCATCTGATTCATCAGCATAAAGTAATAAACCTAGTTCATCATTGTCTAATTTATTAGCGATCGAATCGAAAATAGTATGCGTCCGTTTGTTCTTGATATAATTAGCACTTGCTCCAACTGTATCTCCGATTACCCAGCCGCACAAAACTCCTAACGGTCCACCTAGAATACCTACGATGATCCCGATGAATCCTCCTTTTGCCACTCGTGAGTTGCTTTCATAATCAACGCTGTCTTTAACAACAAATGTTGATTTATCCGCATGTTTTTGTAAAATCATGGCTTGCTTCAGATCGAAAGTATTACTCTTTGAGATTTTTTGGAGTTGTGAAAATCCTTCATATGTTTTTGCTTCTTCATCAAATGTTACTAAAATAATTTTTTTCATTGTAGATTCCTCTTCTTTATGCCTTAACTTTAGCAAAATAGCCGTGATAAAAATTTTAAAGTTTGTCTGATAATCCGCCTATTTTGATTAATGATTTTCGGAATAAATAAAAAAAACTATCCCTAAAAACCTATACAAAAGATATGTTTTAGGGATAGTTAGGCCTCTTATTTACCTAATTTGTCTTTTAATTGACCTAGTTCTGCTAGTAATTGATCTGCGGTTTGCTGAGTATCTTCATCCAAGGTTCCTTGTTTTGCTGACTTCAGCCCACCTAATACTTCTTGACCAACCATATCTAATAAAGTTGAACCAGTTTCGGCTTTGTCAGATAAATCGGCTGCTACTTCTTTAGGTGATACTTTTTCGGCACTTAAAATTGCCATATCTTCAACTTTTTTGACTACAAAAATTTTGGGAGTCGTTCTTGCCAAGAGTTCTTTTGTCATTTCAACCTTAGAAATTCGTGTATTATTGTAGTCCGCATAATAATATGTCTTACTTTCATTACACATCATACCTGTATATTGAGAGTAATCTTCATGATCATCGCTCGTGACTACGATACCTTTAGGAATCTGTACAGTTGATAAGATTTTCATTGAATTTGTCACAGCTTCTGTTTCGATTTTTGCTTGGTCGATGTGTTCTTTAAAAAATGCAGCTCGTACAAAACGTTCTGGTGGCGTATATCCGCCCGGCAAGCCCATCGTTCCTGTTCCTTGTGAAAATGGATTTGTGGTATAGTTTCCAAATTGTTGCGGTTCATATTGTTTTGGTCGTACGTTCAAATAGTTCCGCAAATTTTCGATATGCCATTCTAAAAGCGGAGTATTCGTCATTACGCCCACTGGGTTTTCCTTTAAATGTAAAACTTTTTGGGTTGGTTCAATCACCATGCAATTCCCTGTTGTGTCTGTAATGATCCAATGCAAAGGAGTGATCGTATCGATCAATGGTGCTGCAACATCCATTAGATTTACTTTTGATAATTTCTTTTTCAAATCTGCGATTGATTTGAACTCACCTAGTGCCCAAGTAATAAATTCATGGGGAGCTAAGTTGATTTTATTTTCATCAGCTTGTTTTTGATAAACGGCTTTTTGCGGCAAATATAATTCTGCGATCGCCAATCCATGTTCGTTTACCCCATCTGCTACGAAATAAGAAGTTCCCAGTGAACGACCAGCACCTAAAAAACCATAGTTTGATTCATGGCTAGCATTATCAGCTGATGACTTCCAAGAATACGCTCTTGGTAAATAAACGACATCAAAATCTAGTGGGAAAGAATAATCCATTGTTCTCGCTAATACGTGTTTCCGATCTTTTGTTTCTGTAAAAATACTTGTACACATGTTATACACATCCTCTTTCTTTTCTTATAATTTTTATTCAATCAGCGTTTTATTGCTCAAAGTAATGATTCATCTTATGTTCGTATTACTAAAATACCAAGGCTAGATAATCTAGCTATGTACCTTTTAATTAACTCATTTATTTCCTTCCTTTGATTCCTCCTTCACCTCTTCCTCATTGGTATATTTGTATAGTAGCATGGGAATTTAAGTTATTTCGTTTGTATATTGTCTTAAAAAACGTCAAAAATATATTTCTAATTTTTTAGCATACAAAAAAGCGATGTGCTCGCTGTAAAATACAGTAAACACATCGCTATAAGTTTTTTTTTGAGTTCGTTATTCCTCTTTTAACAGACCTTTGAATAAACCCACTGCAAAATCATTTGAATCGAAGGCTTCCAAATCATTGATCCCTTCACCTAATCCAACTAATTTTACCGGTAGATGCAATTCATTTCGAATCGCTAAGACGATTCCGCCCTTCGCTGTACCGTCTAATTTCGTTAAGACCAATCCAGTCACATCAGTGGTTTCTTTAAATTGACGAGCTTGAACTAACGCATTTTGACCTGTTGTTGCATCCACAACTAACAAGACTTCATGCGGGGCGCTTGGAAACTCGCGTTGAATTACCCGCTTGATTTTTTCCAATTCGTTCATCAAGTTCACTTTGTTTTGCAAGCGACCCGCTGTATCGATCAACAAGATGTCATAGTTCCCATTTTTTGCCTTGTCAACCGCATCAAATACAACAGCTGCTGGATCGCCGCCAGCATTTCCGCGTACTACTTCGACGCCAGAGCGTTCTCCCCAAACAACTAATTGATCGATCGCACCCGCACGGAAAGTATCCGCTGCAGCTAATAAAACTTTTTTACCTTCATTTTTATATTGATTGGCTAATTTACCGATACTGGTTGTTTTCCCAGTTCCATTGACCCCTACAAATAAAATGACACTCAAACCATCAGGCTGTAAATTGATTTCATTCTTTTCATCTACACCTTCGGCTTCATAAATATCAACTAATTTTTCAATGATGACATTTTGGATTTGAGCAGGTTTTTTAGCATTTTTCAATTTAACTTCTTGTCGTAATGAATCAGTCAATTTGATAGCTGTATCAAAACCAACATCTGCACCGATCAATGTTTCTTCCAATTCTTCAAAGAAATCCTCATCCACACGACGGAAACGAGCAAATAATTCATTCATTCGATCACCAAAGGATTTACGTGTTTTCTCTAATCCTTTATCGTACTTTTTTTGTACTGACTCTTCTTCTACAACTGGAGTCGGAGCAGCTTCGATTGGATTGACCACGGGTGCTTCGGAATCTGTTTCGATTGGTTGTGCAACTTCTGTTGTCTCTTCCAACGTTTCGTCAATCGTTACCGGAACTTCAGGTGTGCTTAACTCATTCGTTTCTACTTCAGTAACCGGTTCTTCCACCGTAATAGGTTCTTCAATTGTTTCTACGTCTTCATGTTTTTCTTCGATTTCATCTACTGCAGGAAGGTCTTCGGATTCAGCAGCTGTTGGAACAGATTCTTCAACAGAGCTTTCAACAGAATCAGCAGCTTCTTCTTGCGTACTTTCGACATCCGGTTCTGAGGGGGCATCTGTATCTTCTACCACATCGTTTTTCTTTTCAGGTTCTTCTGCTTGTTCGCCAGTAAAAGCTTTTTTTATGCGGTCAAATAATCCCATCTAAATTCCTCCTTTGTCTTCATTAAAAACGAATTTTTGAATCGCATGCGCGACACCATCTGCTTGGTTCGTACGCGTAACGAAATTAGCAGCTGATTTTACACCATCCGTAGCATTTTCCATTGCGACGCCCATGCCTGCATAAGAGATCATTGAAAGATCATTGGCTTCGTCGCCTAATGCCATCATTTCATTTGGCAAGATTCCTAGGTGTTCACCTAAAACAGATAAACCAAATGCTTTTGTCACACCTTTTGGCATAAATTCTAGTAGGTTCGCACGAGTTTTGAAAATTTCAAATCGGTCATAATCTTCCGCAGGAATCTTCGCGATTTGTTGATCTAAGTAATCCACATCGGTTGCGGAGACAACTTTATTATACAAAGTTGTTTCTCCTAGTTCAGCAGCATCTTTATCTACATAAGTCAGTGCTTTATTCAATGTTGGATAGATCGAAGGATGCTCAGGTGCCGTAGCGATTTGATAACATAATGCATCTGAAAGTACATCCATCGGTAAATCGATTTTGGTTAATAATTGGTGTAAGTGTTGGACATCTTCTAAAGACATCGCTGTTTTGCCTAAGATTTCTCCAGTATTTGTTTGGATCAATCCACCGTTAAACGTGATAGAATAATCGTTCGCATCCAATAAATTCAACTCGGTCAAATAATTCTTGATCGCGATCAGTGGGCGTCCTGTACAGATAACGATTTTGACTCCACGCGCTTTGGCTTCGGCTAAGATTTTTTTATTGGTATCAGATATTGTTTTAGCGTCGGTTAACAATGTACCATCTAAATCAATTGCGACTAATTTGATCATTTATAAAGGTTCCCCTTCCTTAACTTTAAACTTCCCATCTTCTTTTACTTCTTCAAGACGAACAGAAATGATTTTTGACACACCGGATTCTTGCATGGTCACTCCATATAAAACGTCGGCGGCTTCCATCGTTCCTTTACGGTGAGTCACTACAATAAACTGGGTACCGTTTTGGAACGAGCTTAAGTAGCGACCAAAACGCGTGACATTCGCTTCATCTAGCGCAGCTTCCACTTCATCTAAGACACAAAATGGTACTGGACGAACTTGGATAATTGAGAACAGCAAAGCAATAGCAGTCAATGCTCGTTCTCCACCTGAAAGTAATGACAAGTTTTGTAATTTCTTCCCAGGTGGTTGTGCTTCGATCTCAATACCTGTATTCAATAAATCTTCAGGATTCGTTAATACAAGTTCTGCGCGTCCACCGCCAAACATATTCGGGAAAACAACATTGAATTGTTCTCGAATCGCTTTGAAGGTCGTATGGAAACGGGTCTTCACTTCATCATCCATTTCATCCATCGTTTCAAACAGTTGTTCTTTCGCTGAAACGAGATCATCTCTTTGAGCAGTCAGAAAATCGTAACGCTCTTCAACTTGTTGGTATTGCTCGATCGCATTTAGATTAACAGGGCCTAATTTTTCAATTGCTTGCTTCAGACGGCTAACTTCTCGTTCTGCTTCTGCCAAATCAATTGCTGGATCTGCTTGTGCCTCTGCCCCTTCAAAAGTAACATTGTATTCTTCTTGCAAATAGGCCAAGGCAGTATCTAATTTCAACTCATAGCGGTTTTTTTGCACATCCGCTTGTGACTGCTGTGAGAGTAATTGTTTTTGTTCTCGATTGGCTTCGGTCAATGCCAGATCAGATTGATCAACTTCTTGCTGTAACGCTTGACGTTGTTCTTTCCAGATAACTAACTGGTCTTGCAAGTGTTCTCGAGCAGTCGCCAATTCTGCTACTCGCTGGTTCAAACTTTCTTCGGTTTCCTCGTGATCAGATGAATCACTAGAAAGAGCTAACAACTGATTTTCCAAACTTGTGATTTGAACCGAGCTTTCTTCGATTTGATCATTGAACGTTATCACTTGTCTTGCTAAATACATTAAGCGTTCTTCAAGTACGGCGGCGTCTGCTTGCAAACGACTTAATGCCGCCGCGATTTCTACGCGTTTTGCTTCCAGCTGATCACTTTCTTCATTCAATTGACGAATCTCTTGATTGATTTGATCTTGCTGCGTTTTCAACTCAACTTGCTGAAATTCTAAAGCTTCTTTTTGAACTTGATAATCCGTTAAGAAACTTTTCAGCTCTTTTGCTTCATAAGAGAACAATGATTGCTCTTTTTGTAAACGAACGTGTTCTGAGCTAATCCGTTCCTCACTGCTTTTTGCTTCTTGATAAGCTAAACGGGTCTGCTCTCCTTGTGTTCGCAAGTTTTCAATCGTTTCATTTTGCTCAGTATTTTGCGCTTGAAGTTCACGTACTAATTTTTCTTTAGTTTGCAATGCTTGATTGATCTCTTCATAACGCTTAGTCCACTCAGCCAATTCATGGCTTTGATTGAATAAATTGCCACGATTTCCTTGCTTAGTAGCGCCACCAGTCATTGATCCACCAGCGTTCATAACATCCCCGTCTAAAGAAACGACCCGAACTTGGTAACGCAATTGACGTGCTAGTTGGTTGGCACTATTCAAATCTTTGGCAATAACGATTGCACCCAATAAGTTTTGCATTATCGGTGCAACGGTTTCTGGAAACTGAACCAACTCACTAGCGACACCAACAAAACCTTCGATCTCTTTGATTGCTTGGTATTGATGGGCAGCTACACTACGTGGTTTGATCGTTGTCAACGGTAGAAAAGTTCCACGACCACTGCGTTGTTGTTTTAAAAAAGTAATCCCTTGGCGAGCATCTTTTTCATTTTCTACAATAATATGTTGCGCCGAAGCCCCCAAAGCAGTTTCGATTGCTAAAGTATATTCTGCTGGTACTTCCAACAGCTCTGCTACAGCACCAACGATCCCGTTCAACTGATTTTTATGCTGCAAGACACTGCGAACACCTTGATAAAATCCACTATAATTTTCCTGAATTTCTTGCAAACTTTTTTGGCGCGCACGTGCCTGTTGTACCTGACTCATCAAGTCGTACATCAGCTGTTGCTCTTTCTGCAATTGCTGTTGCGTCTTATTTTTAGCTTCTACTGATTGACGGTACTGTGTTTGTTCAGTTGTTAATTGGGCTTTCAATGTCTGAGCTTTGATCTCAGCATCCGCTTTTTGAGTCAGTAAAGCATCTAGCTGTGTCTGCAGTGCTTCAAAACGAGTGACACTTTGTTGGTTTTTCGCTGTTTCTTGCGTGTACTGACGCTCCAAATATTTCAATTCATTACTGACATTAGCTGACTCTTGCATCAACTCAACATAAGTTCCGCGTAAATCTTCCAATAACTCTTTAGGCGATTTTTTGTATTTCTCCGCCTCAAGTGTTAATTGTTGAATTCGTTCATTCAATGCGACTTTTTCAGCTTCTTTTTCGACTTGCTGTTCTTGGACTGCTTTTAGATTTTTTTCTAATTCTGTCCGTTTATTTTGTTGATCAACTAAATTTTCTCGATATTCAGCACTCGTTTTTTGGGTATTTTTAGAACGCTCACTCAATAACTCTATCCGGCCTTCAGCTTGTTTCAATGCTTCTGACAAATGTAATAGTTGTTGTTGCCCCGTTTCTAATTGCTCATCCAAGACACCACGCTGTTCACGCAAACGTCCTAACTGATTTTCTGTTCGTTGTATAAAACGACTTTTTTCTTCGATCGTTTTAGATAATGATTCAAAATCAGTTTTTGAAGCTGCCCATTTTTCACGCGTTTCATTGACCTTAGCGACTGTCAAACTAATATCGGTAGCTGTCAATTCTTCTTTAAGTTTCAAAAACCCCTTCGCCGCTTCACTCTGAGCCGCTAAAGGAGTCAGCTGATCTTCCAATTCGTAAATAATGTCTTGAACTCGACTTAAATTATCTTCTGTTTCAAATAATTTTTGTTCAGCTTTACGCTTACGTTGCTTGTACTTGAGAACACCCGCTGCTTCCTCGAAAATTCCACGGCGATCTTCTGGTTTGCTTGCAAAAATCGCTTCGACTTTCCCTTGCGAAATAATCGAAAACGACTCTTTACCTAAACCTGAATCCATAAAAAGATCTTGGATATCTTTTAAACGGCAAGCTTTTTTATTGATAAAGAAATCACTCTCACCCGTCCGACGGTAGCGACGAGTAACACTGATTTCACTAAATGCTAAAGGTAAGTAGTGGTCGGTATTGTCTAAAACAACCGTTACTTCTGCCAGATTCAACTGTTTGCGTGAGTCAGAACCAGCAAAGATAATGTCTGGCATCTTACCGCCACGCAAACTTTTAGCTGATTGCTCACCTAAAACCCAGCGAATCGCTTCAGTAATATTACTTTTCCCACTACCATTTGGTCCGATGACCGCTGTAACACCTTTTTCGAATTCGATTTTCGTTCGATCCGCAAAAGATTTAAAACCAGCGATCTCAATTCGTTTTAAATGCAAAATGTTCCTCCTAAAATTCCACTAGGAAATTCATACTATTTGGCAGCAAGTTTGCGTAATGCTTTTTCTGCTGCATCTTGCTCAGCTAATTTTTTAGATTTTCCTTGTCCCGTACCGATCAATTGCTCGTCTGAATAAACATCGATCGTAAAAATACGTTCATGGGCTGGACCTTCTTCGTTAACTAGACGGTATTCGATCGTAACATCGCCGCTCTTTTGTAACACTTCTTGCAAGCGTGTCTTATGATCCATCTCACGGGTAAAGTCGCCGGCTTCGATTTTAGGGAAAACAACGGCCTTGATAAAGTTTAATGCCGCTTCATATCCTTGATCTAAATACAGAGCACCTAAGAAAGATTCAAACAAATCGCATAATAACGCTGCGCGATGACGTCCGCCTGAATTTTCTTCTCCTTTACCTAACATGATATATTGGTCAAAATGACATTCTTTAGCAAATTTAGATAAACTTTCTTCTCTTACGATCGCCGAACGTAAACGGGTCAATCGACCTTCTGGCAACGTTGGATAATGATGATACAAGTAGTCCGATACTTGAATTTCTAAGACAGCATCCCCTAAAAATTCTAACCGTTCATTATCTGAAATATTCATGTTACGGTGTTCATTCACATAAGATGAGTGGGTAAAAGCTTGCTCCAATAAGTTCACATCGTGAAAGACGATGCCATAGTTTTCTTTCAATTCATTTATCAACTGTGTATCCATGGGCTCATTCCTTTTTTTGAGATTTCCATCACGCCTTATTATACTGTTTTTTTGCTGATTTTTAAATCAGAAGTCATGAACATAGCAAATTTTCAACCTTTGACTAACTTTTTAATCGAAAATGTGTTAGTGCCTATGAAAATTCTTTGCTCAATGCGTTAGAAATGCCTTCGTTTTATGAGCGCATTTGGAAGCAACACTTTTTAACTTTGATTAACTAACATCTAAATAAAAAAGACCCTTTCAGGTCTTTTTAAGATATACAAACGGCGCAGCAAATGTTCGCTACGCCTCTTTTTTATTAAGCTTTGTCGTTTTGCATAATGTAATCAACTGCAGCTCCAACAGTTTCAATTTTTTCAGCGTCATCATCAGAAATTTCTGTTCCGAATTCATCTTCCAATTCTAAAACGAATTCCATGATACTGATTGAATCTGCATTTAAGTCGTCTTTGATACTCAATTCAAGAGTCACTTTATCTTTATCGATTTCAAAGTGATTTGAAATTATTTCAGCAACTTTGCTAAATACTTCTTCACGAGTCAACAACATTCACCTCCACTTGATCAACTAATATTCGGGTATGTTTTTTTACTAGAAGGTCACAACTCATTTTACTGATGTTTGTTCCCTTTGTCCACCTTTTTTCAGAAATCTGTTTGGACAGTCTTACCCTTGGTGGGTTTCAAAAAATTCCACTGATTGACCTACAACATCTGTTTCTAACATTAGATGGATTTGGTCAATCGTATTAGCTACTGCTTCTGGACCAGTCGATCCGTGTGTTTTGATGACAGGTGCTTTAAGACCAAATAATACTGCGCCGCCGTGAGCAGAATAATCAAGCTTGTCTTTCAAACCGTATAAAGTATCTTTCAACATCACAGCGCCTAATTTTCCTTTTACACCGGCATCATTGATACTGCCCTTTAATAATGTCATCAAGCCCATAGCAGTTCCTTCAATCGTTTTTAAGACGGCATTTCCCGTAAACCCATCCGTCACCACGACATCTGCCACGCCATTTAACAATTCACGGGCTTCCACATTACCGATAAAGTTGATACTTTCTTCTGCTTGTAGCTGTTTGAAGGCTTCTTTTGTTAATTCGCTGCCTTTTGTTTCTTCCGTCCCATTATTTAACAGTCCTACACGAGGATTTTCGATTCCACGAACATGTTTTGCATAAAAAGAACCTAAGATTGCGTATTGATGAAGGTGTTCTGCTTTATTTTCAGCATTTGCACCTAAATCCAACATATCAAAACCTTCTGTTCCATTTAAAACAGGTAATGTTGACATCAAACCAGGACGCTCAATTCCTTTGATTCGGCCAACTACGAACAAGCCTGCAGCTAAGAGTGCACCGGTATTTCCAGCAGAAAAAATGGCATCAGCTTTGCCGTCTTTTACTGCTTGGGCAGCCAAGACCATTGAGGCATTCTTTTTACGACGGATAGCTCTCACTGGTTCATCATCACTATTGATTTTTTCATCAGTATGAATGATCGTAATATTTTTTTCATTCGTTAGATATTGACGAATGGCATCTTCTTTTCCATATAATTGAAATTCAATCTCCGGATGTTTTTTTTGTGCTAACATTACACCTTCTACAATAGCTTTGGGAGCAAAATCTCCGCCCATAGCATCTACAGCGATTCTCATGAAAAACTCTCTCCTTTTTCGTTTCAATGTATTTATTTTCCGCAAGCGAAAATAATTCTAATTCTCAAGCCGTATACCATCCAACTAGTTAATTCAAAATAATTTATTTTCCTAACTAAACAAGATAGTTGGACTGGCATCCTTTTTCGTTTCAATGTATTTATTTTCCGCAAGCGAAAATAATTCTAATTCTCAAGCCGTATACCATCCAACTAGTTAATTCAAAATAATTTATTTTCTTAACTAAACAAGATAGTTGGACTGGCATCCTTTTTCGTTTCAATGTATTTATTTTCCGCAAGCGAAATATATATTTCAATCTAAACTAGCCGTTTCTATTATCTAGTTAATAATTTTCACACAACCCAGTATAGCATTAGTCAAAGTAGGTTTCACCTGTTTCAGTTGGTTTGAGCATCTTAGCTAATGGTGCAAAGGCTGGATCTGTTCGCCAGTCCTCTAATTGCCAGATCTGATTGGCTTCATCTCGAGCCACTTCTAAAACATTCGCATCATTGACTAGATCCGCAATTAGAAATTGCGGCAAGCCTGATTGACGGAAGCCAAAAACTTCCCCCGGCCCACGTAATTCTAAATCTTTTTCACTTAAAACAAACCCATTATTAGTTTCAGTCATGATCTTCATTCGTTCTTTACCCATCTCATTTTTAGGACTTGCCACTAGAATGCAATAAGAGGCATCGGAGCCACGGCCGACACGGCCACGCAATTGATGCAATTGAGCTAAGCCAAAACGATCCGCATCCATGATAAACATCACTGTCGCATTCGGTACGTTCACACCAACTTCAATTACTGTAGTGGAAACTAAAATCTGACTTTGGTTGTCTTTGAATTCTTCCATGATCGCTTCTTTTTCCGCATTTTTCATCTTACCGTGTAATAGGCTTACTTGATAGTCTGGTGCGTAATACTCACTCAAATGCTCATAGATTTCTGTCGCATTTTTCACATCCAACGCTTCTGATTCTTCAATCAATGGACAGATCACATACAATTGATGTCCCGCCTTTAGTTCAAGCTTTGCCCAATCCAAAGTATGTTCTAATTGCTTTGGTTTGATCCAACTAGTCTTTATTGGGATTCGTCCAGCCGGCATTTGATCAATAACTGAAACATCCATCTCACCATAAGCAGTAATTGCTAACGTCCGAGGAATCGGTGTTGCGGTCATGAATAAAACATCAGGATGCAAACCTTTTTCTCTTAACACGCGCCGTTGATTCACCCCGAATCGATGCTGTTCATCCGTTATGACCAAGCCCAAATTATTGAACTGAACATCGTCTTGGATCAAGGCATGGGTTCCTACGATCACATCGATTTCACCATTCTGCAAACCGGCTAAAATAGCACGTCGTTCTTTAGTTTTGGTTGATCCTGTCAGTAAGGCCACATTCATTTCTAAAGAATCAAATAGTTGGGTTAGACTTTCTAAATGCTGCTGCGCCAAAATTTCAGTTGGAACCATTAAAGCTCCTTGGAAACCAGCTGTCATCGCAGCATACAATGCAATGGCCGCAACCACGGTTTTCCCGCTACCGACATCCCCTTGTAATAAACGTTGCATATGCTTTTGACTACGCAGGTCATAACAGATCTCATTTGTCACACGCTTTTGAGCACCCGTTAATTCAAAAGGCAATGTCTGGGTGAATGTTTTTAACCGTTCCACGTCATAACGGATCGCTATACCATTCTTTTCGCTCCGTTCACTTTTTTTCAACCCTTGCATCCGCATTTGGAATAAGAAAAATTCTTCAAAGACAACACGCCGCTTGGCTTGGTGGCTTTCAGCTGGATTTTTGGGAAAATGCATCGCACGCATCGCTTGCTTTCTTGGCATCAACCGATATTTTTCCAGCAGGTACTCTGGCAGGTCTTCGGGTACTTGATCGCCAAATTTTTCAAAGGCCACCTTGATTAAATCTACTAGTGTACTTTGACGGATTGATTTCGTCACATGATAAATCGGTGCATACTCTTCCGTTTGTTTTCCGCCTAAGATTTTCATCCCATTCATCGATTTTCGCTTGGCATCCCATTTTCCATAAACGGCTAATTCTTCCCCAACTTCGATTTTCTCTTTCAAATAAGGCTGATTAAAGAAGGACACCATAAATACCGCATGATCTTGCATCATTCGAAATTGTAACCGACTTTTTTTATAACCAAAACGGCTAACCACTGGTGCAGAAACGATTACTCCTTTTAACGTGACCTTTTCTTGATCATTGATTTCTAACAAATTCTTTTCTTGGATATCTTCATAGCGAAAAGGATAATAACTCAACAGATCTTCGACAGTTACAATTCCCAACTCAGCCAATGTTTGAACTCTTTTAGGTCCGACGCCAGGTAATACGGATACAGCTTCTTGGATTCCCATAGTCTTCCTCCTCTCTTTCATCTATGTAATGCAAAACTAACAAAAGGAGCGCACCAACTTCACTTGGCCCACTCCCTTCACTTTATTACTACTATAATTTATTACTATTCTGCTGAAAGCAAGTATGGATAAACTGGTTGATTTCCTTCGTGGATCTCAACTTCTAAGTCCGGATGACTTGCTTCTAATGCTTCACTGATTTTTTCAGCTTCTGCTTGATTTCCATCTTCACCGACGATGATCGTGATGATTTCAATATCTTCATTGATCATTTTATTTAATGTATCAAGGGTTGTTTGATATTGATCTGGTTCAGAAAGAACGATTTTACCATCGATCATTCCTAAGAAATCCCCTTCGTGGATTTCAACACCATCGATTGATGTATCGCGAATCGCGTGAGTGACTTGTCCGCTGATTACTGATTCCAACATATCTGTCATCGCTGTTTTATTGTCTTCCAAACTTTGCTCTCCATTGAAAGCCAACATTGCTGTCATCCCTTGAGATACTGTTTTACTTGGTACGACTACTACAGGAATCTCAGAAACTTCGGCAGCTTGATCAGCAGCCATAAAGATGTTTTTATTATTCGGCAATACGACTACTTGGTCAGCATTGACTTCCTTGATTGCTTTCAAGATGTCTTCAGTACTTGGGTTCATTGTTTGTCCGCCGCTGATAACATAATCAGCACCTAAACTCTTGAACAATTCTTGAACACCTTCACCAGCTGCAATCGCGATCACAGCAAAGGGTTTGCGTTCAGCTGGAGTTGCTTCAAAAGCAGTTACTTCTTCATCATGCTCCAAAATTGTTTCGTGTTGTAGACGCATATTATCAACTTTCACTTTGATCAACGCACCAAATTTTTGGCCATAGTTCATAACTTCCCCAGGATGTTCCGTATGAACATGGACTTTTACGATTTCTTCATCATTAACAACTAATAATGAATCACCGATACCGTCTAAATAATTGCGGAATGTATCATAGTCAAACGCGCTATCGACCGTTGGACCTTCACCAAGACGAACCATGATTTCTGTACAATAACCAAAAGTAATGTCTTCTGTCGCTAATTGACCTTGGACACTGCGATGGTGTTCTGCATTGACCATTTCGTCCATTTCAGCTGGACTTGGTTCATACGTATCGTCGGCTTGAAATTCACCTGTCAACGCACTTAAAAAACCTTCATAGATAAACAACAGACCTTGACCACCACTGTCGACTACGCCTACTTCTTTTAAGACGGGCAGCATATCAGGTGTTTTGTCCAATGCTTTTTTACCAAATTTTACAACGTCTGTCATCACTTCGATCACATCGTCTGTTTGTTTGGCTTTACGTTCGCCAGCTTTTGCTGATTCACGTGCGACCGTTAAGATCGTACCTTCTACAGGTTTCATGACTGCTTTATAGGCAGTTTCCACACCGTGAACCAATGCTTTTGCTAAATCTTCAGCATTTAATGTTTCCACATCTAAAATAGCCTTAGAAAATCCACGGAACAATTGTGACAAGATAACGCCAGAATTTCCTCGCGCGCCCATCAACAATCCTTTCGCTAAGAAATTCGCTAATTCTCCAACTTTATCTGAAGCAGAATTGACAACAGCAGTTGCACCACTGGTCATGGATAAATTCATGTTGGTACCAGTATCGCCATCAGGCACTGGGAATACATTTAATGAATTGACATACTCTGCATTGACTTGCAGACGTTTAGCGCCAGCCTCAACCATCTCTTGAAATTGACTTGCGCTGATCTCTGTTACCTTCACTTACATAGTCCTCCTTAAGAACACTGCCTTTAGTCTGGCAGAACACGCACACCTTGAACATACACATTCACTGAATTAGCCGTAACCCCTAGCATCGTTTCCAAGTTATATTTTACTTTTTCTTGGACATTCCGAGATACTTCGGAGATTTTTGTGCCGTAGCTAACGATTGTATAAACGTCGACTGCGATTCCATTTTCTTCTTGACGTACAACAACGCCGCGTGAATAATTTTCTTTTCTTAAAATCTCTGTGATATTATCTTTAATTTGATTTTTGCTAGCCATACCGACGATACCAAACACGTCAGTAACTGCACCGCCGACAACCGTCGCGATGACTTCGTTTGAAATTTCGATCATACCTGTCTGTGTATTGATTTTCACAGCCATAGTTGTTAGCCTCCTTAAATAGGCCTAATCGCCCATTTTTTCTACTATAACAGTTTATCATAGCCCTACGACAAATAAAAGAAAGTTTCATTGTGATTTATCGATAAGACCGGCTCATCTTACACAATCTTTCTTCTTGCACTTTAAGTATTTGCAACTTTTTTCAAAGTCTTTACGCTAACAGAGTATAATTTACCCGCAAATGCCTTGAATGTCAATCTTTCTAAAAAAATTCACTTGCTAATTTTAATGATATGTGATAAGTTATTTTAGTATGAGCCAAAGAAGCGCTCCAACATCAAGGCAAAAGGAGGAAACATCACATGGCAAAAGTTTGCTATTTTACTGGTCGTAAAACAAGAAGTGCAAATAACCGTTCTCACGCTATGAACGCTACTAAACGTACTGTAAAACCTAATTTACAAAAAGTTCGCGTGTTAGTTGACGGAAAACCTAAAAAAGTTTGGGTCTCAACTCGTGCTTTGAAATCTGGAAAAGTTGAGCGCGTTTAATATTATCCAATCAAACCAAACCGTTCAATCACGAGCGGTTTTTTATTTTGACTTTTTTCATTATGGTCAATGATTTCTATAATTGAAAACGCACAAAAAGAGTCGACGCTGTCGACTCTTTTTCTTTTTGCGGATAATTTTATAAATCTTTGCTTGCGTTTCATAGCTCCTTCACAAAATCCAATCGCTTCTATGGTAAAATTTGAGTAGTCTGTTGAAAGAAGATGGGTGATTTTTATTATGAAGAACTATCTCAAAGAAAATCGATGGTATTTATTAGCCAGCTTTTTCTTGCCAGCGTTGATCATGGTGGCCGTCTACTTGACGATTGGGATTTATCCCGGATCAAGCCGAAGCGTTTTAGCCAGTGACGCTTTTTCTCAATTTTCGAATTTCCATGCAAGTTTTCGAAATATGCTTTTAGGAAAGCAAGGACTTTTCTATAACTGGAATACTTCTCTAGGGTTGAATTATCTATCCTTAGTCTCCTATTATTTAGGCGGATTTTTTACACCTTTAGTGATTTTCTTTCCCAACCAGCTGATGCCGGATGCTTTGTATTTTCTGACTATCCTAAAAATCGGTGCTGCCGGACTAGCTTTTTGGTTTTACGCCAAAGGCAGCTTCAAACTTCCGGATTGGTCTCGTGTCGCATTGAGTGTCGCCTACGCTTTGATGTCTTTTGCTATCGCACATTCAGAGATCATCATGTGGTTGGACGCCTTTATTTATCTCCCATTGATTATTTTAGGAATCAACCGGGTGATGGATTTGAAAAAGCCGACGGTTCTTTTTGTTTCCTATTTAATGTTGTTTTTAACAAGTTTTTATATGGGCTTTATGATCGGGATCTTCTCCGTCTTATATTTTATTGCTCGTTTAGCTACTAATTGGAAACAATACAAAAAAAGTATCTTGCCTTATGCGATCGCCTCGCTATTAGCAGGGTTTGCATCGATGATCATGATTCTTCCTTCCGTTTTAGATTTACGAACCAACGGAGAAGAATTGACACAGATCACAACATTTAAGACCGAAGCTACTGGTTGGTGGGATTTCATCGCTAAAAATATGATCGGCTCGTACGATACGACCAAATATGGTTCGATTCCGTTTATTTATATTGGCCTCTTACCTTTAGCACTTTGTTTGTTTTTCTTTATCTGTAAAAAGATTCCTTGGAAAAATAAATTGGCCTACGGCATGATTTTTGCGATTTTGATTGCTAGTTTTTATATTCAACCAATGAATTTGTTCTGGCATGGTATGCATGCACCGAATATGTTTTTATTCCGTTATGCTTACCTTCTATCCTTCTTGGTCATTACTTTGGCTGCTTGGGGCTGGGAACAACTCGATCGTGAGAATCTCTTACAATTGGTTGCCTCCTTGTTACTCCTAATTGCCGTTTTTGCGATCTTCTGGGGAACAAAAGGCAAAGATTATAATTACTTAAAAGACATTTCACTATATATCACATTAGGTTTCTTAGCCTTATATGCCTTGTTACTGACAGGCTATCATTTTAATAAACTTCCGCTTAAAACATTGAGCATCATGTTATTACTGCTTATGTGTTCCGAAGCAGCTGTCAACAGCGACTTCATGGTTCGCGGGATCTTAAAAGATTGGAATTATGCTTCTCGCAGTCTGTATACTGCACCCTATCCAGATATTAAAAATTTAGTGGATAAGACAAAAAGTGACAATAAAAGTTTTTATCGGTTGGAGAATTTAGATCCTGTTTCGTCGAATGATTCCTTTAATTATGGCTATAGCGGAGTCAGCATGTTTTCTTCGATTCGCAATCGCCACTCATCCAGTTACTTAGATCAATTAGGTTTCCGTTCTCGCGGAACAAATTTAAATATTCGTTATCAAAACAATACCTTGTTGGCAGATGCTTTTACAGGTATCAAGTACAACATTGCTAAAACGACCAATTTGAATAAATACGGCTTTACTAAAACTAAGAGTTCCGGTGAATACAATCTTTTTGAAAATAGCAACGCTTTACCATTAGCCTTTACGGCACCAACAAGTGTCGATAATTTAAAAGCTTTGTCCAATGATAATCTTGGAACCCAAATGCAATTGTTCAATGCTTTGTCACAAGAACAGCTTCAGTATTTCAAATTCTTGCCGATGACTCAAGTTTCGACTAAAAATGCAACCGTCACAAATTCTGGTAATATTACGACAATTGCCGAAAAACAAAGCAATGTCGCTAAAGATGTTTCCTGGACTGTTCATGTCCCTGCAAACACCCAAGCATACCTAAGTCTGTATCCTTATAATTTTTCAGAATTAGAAAGTTCTACAGCAGCCGTGACTGCCAATGGTCAGACACGTCAAGCTCAAATCAGTATCAGTGGTCAGTATTATGATCTAGGGTATTATCCAGCTGCTACGACTGTAACATTTACTGCTAGTTTCTATGGGACAAAATCAATTAGCTTCCAAAATCCGCAAGTACTAGCTCTGGATACGATTGCTTATCAATTGGCTGTCGATAAGATCCAAGAAAACGGTGTGGCATTAAAAACTGGTAAAAATAGCGCTCAAGGAACCGTCAATGCTAATGAAGAACAAACTTTAGTCACTACCATCCCTTATGATGAAGGCTGGACAGCGAAAGTTGATGGAAAAAAAGTCGATATTAAAGGTTTCCAAGATGCTTTTATCAGTATCCATGTACCTAAAGGAAAACATACTGTCACTTTTAGTTATATGCCAAAAGGCTTTATTATAGGAGCTATTTCATTTGTAGTTTCGATTGGATTATTTATCCTCTACTTACGAATGCTAAAACCAAAAAAAGTTTATCGTCATTAACAGTAAGCCTTAGCTAGTTATATTTTTCGTAGTACAATTTTGCAAAAAGAAAGCACGCTAAATCAATTTAGCGTGCTTTTTACTATTCATAGTTTACTTTTGCTAAATAAAGTCCTTCTGGATGTGCTGTCGGCCCTGCCAAATTACGATCTTTCGCTTCAAGGATCGCTGGAATACTATCCGCCGGCATCCGACCATTTCCGATTTTCAAAAGTGTTCCGACCAAAATTCGGATCATTTTATATAAAAAACCATTACCTCTAAAAATAAAGGTCAATTCAGTCCCCGTCTCATCCACTTCTAAATCGGCTTGATAGATCGTCCGTACTTTGTCTTCAATCGCTCCACCCGTAGCACAAAAAGAAGTAAAATCATGTGTACCCAATAAATCTGGCAAGGCCCGACGAATCAAATCAAGATCTAACGGGTAAGGAAAATACGATGCATAAAAACGACGAAACGGACTTCGTGGTTTTGCGATTTGAACTTTGAAATGATACGTTTTTTCAGTTACATGATACCGCGCATGAAAGTCAGCAGCAGCAATTTCTACAGATGAAACGGCTATATCATCTGGTGTTTGTGTATCTAACGCAAAACGCATACGTTCTAAAGGTCTTTCTTGCGGATAATCAAAATGGATCACTTGACCAATCGCATGGACACCTGCATCTGTTCGGCCAGAACCTATAATCGTGACTGGCGTTCCATTATTCATTTTTTGTAAGGTTTTTTCGACTTCACCTTGAACCGTTCGACCATTCGGCTGACGTTGGAAGCCATTGAAATTTGTTCCATCATAAGCGATTACCGCTTTATATCTAACCATCCGCTAAAAAAACTCCTTCTCAGTAAATTCGTGTCATTATAACAGCTTTTTTTATCCATTCCAATAGAAAAAAGCTTGGATTCCTCCAAGCTTAACTTCGTAAAAAGATCAAAATGACCGTCACAATAGCAAAAACTAGTAATACGATCGTATCACGATTCATCCACTGCAACTTCCGATACTTACTCCGGCCTTCACCACCACGATAGCCTCGAGCTTCCATAGCAGTTGCCAAATCTTCTGCTCGATTGAAGCTGCTGACAAATAGAGGAATCAATAACGGAACGATAGCTTTAACTTTTTGTACCAAACTACCATCGTTAAAATCAACGCCTCGTGCACGTTGAGCATTCATGATTTTTTCGGTCTCATCCATCAGCGTTGGAACAAAGCGCAAGGCAATCGATAGCATCAATGCGATTTCATGAACCGGAAAATGGAATCTTTTTAATGGATTCAACAACGATTCAATCGCATCTGACATAGATAACGGGGGGGTCGTCAAGGTTAACAATGTTGACATAAAAATAATCAACACAAATCGACAAAAGATAAACAGTCCATTTTGGATCCCATAAGAGGAAAGACTGAATACTCCCCATGACCAATACAACGTACCGCCACGAGTAAAGAGCATCTGTAAAGCGACAGTAAAAATAATCAACCAAATCAATGGGCGAATTCCTTTTAAAAAGAAACTCAAACTAATCTTAGAGGCTAAGACAGCAACCATAGTAAAGATGGCCAAAAATAGATAACTTTGCCAATTGTTGGCTAAAAAAATAATCCCAATGAAATAAAAACTTGCGAGCAATTTTGCTCTTGGGTCTAACCGGTGAATCAATGAATCCCCTGGGATATACCGTCCAAAAATTAATTTATTCATTATTCGCAGGACCTCCTGCATGTGTGACGATCCAATCAGCCAATTCATTTTCAGTCAATGGCAACTCAGTGAACTTCGCTCCGCGTAATTGCATCTTTTCAGCAAACGTACTCGCCTGAGGCACACCTAATTGTTTTTCTTTAAGCCATTCGACATCATCAAAAACATTTTGCGGTGTTCCGTGTTTCACTACTTGCCCTTTTTCCAAAACATAAACATAATCAGCAAAATTAGCTACATCATCCATTAAGTGTGTCACTAAAACGATGGTAATATTTTTTTCACGATGTAACCGCAAAAACATATCCATCATTTCTTTACGTCCCATTGGATCTAACCCTGCTGTCGGCTCATCTAAGACCAAAACTTCAGGTTCCATGGCTAGAACCCCCGCAATTGCTACACGTCGCATTTGACCTCCGGAAAGCTCAAACGGTGAACGTTCAAGATACGATTCGTCTAAGCCGACCATTTTCAAATTCTCTTTAGCCAAAATTAAGGCTTCTTCTTCTTTGACACCAAAATTTTTAGGCCCAAAGGCAATATCTTTCGCAACTGTTTCTTCAAATAATTGTGCCTCAGGAAACTGAAAGACGATCCCAACTTTTTTACGAACTGGCTTCAAATTTTTATTATCGGTCGATGGCGTAATTTTCCGATCACCGATGATCACTTGTCCTTCAGTTGGTTTCAATAAAGCATTCAAATGCTGCAGCAGTGTTGATTTCCCACTGCCTGTATGGCCAACCAGCGCTGTATAAGAACCTTGTTTAATGTCTAAATCAATATCATACAAAGCTCGTTGTTCAAAGGGAGTATTCGGTTGATATACATAGTTTACTTTTTCAAAACGGATGTCCATAACCAATCCATCATCCCTTCTTCGTCTAAATAATTTGCGGGCACTTCGATGCCACGCTCTTTAAGTGCAGCTTTCAGTTTTTCAGGAAACGGCAAATCTAAGCCTAATGATACTAATTCTGGTCCTTCAGAAAATATTTCTTCTGGTGTTCCTTCGCGAAATAATTCTCCCTCACGCATAACTAAAATTCGATTAGCGCTGGCCGCTTCATCGATATCATGGGTGATCGAGATGACTGTTAAATCACTTTCTTCTTTGATTTTACGTATCGTCGCGATCACATCGTCACGTCCTTCAGGATCTAACATGCTTGTTGCCTCATCTAAGATAATAATATCTGGACGTAAAGCTACGACGCCGGCAATTGCCACGCGCTGTTTTTGTCCACCAGAAAGTCGAGCAGGTTCCCGAGTAGCAAAATCTTGCATTTTTACTTTTTCCAATGCATCTTTCACTCGTCGCTGCATTTCTTCACGTTCGATCCCTTGATTCTCTAAACCAAAAGCAACATCATCTTCAACAGTTGCTCCTACGAACTGATTGTCTGGATTTTGAAAAACCATTCCAACCATTCGGCGAACGTCCCAAACAGAATCATACGACAATTCCATCCCGCCAACAGTAACATTTCCTTTTTGCGGTAAATGCAAGCCATTGATCGTTTTAGCTAAAGTCGATTTTCCTGAGCCATTATGCCCAACGATTGCAACCCATTCCCCTTTTTGAATTGAAAAACTAACATTTTTCAACGCTGGAGTTGATTCTTCTTGGTAACTAAATTCAATTTGATTGATCTCAATAATTGGCTTCATGGTCATACCTTTCTAGTTCTTTTCCAAATCTGTTCTAAGCCTAGCAAAAAAGTGTTGTTTTATCAATCCTAGATACTCAATAAAATGCTTTTGTATACCTATCTGTCTTGACAGTAAATTTGGGTATAAAAAAACACTTTATGATGAGTGCCGGCTTCCCAGACATCTGGGAAGCGGCGCTGAGCTAGACTCGGAGAAAATCTCCAACATCATAACACTCTAAAAGAATCATCTATAAAGTGACGAGTGATTATTATACAAGTTCTAAAACAACCATAGGGGCGTTGTCGCCACGACGAGGTTCTGTTTTTAAGATACGAGTGTATCCACCTTGACGTTCAGCGTAACGAGGAGCGATGTCGTTGAATAATTTTTGTAATGCAGATTCAACAACGATAGCTTCGTTTTCTTCACGAACATCAGCGATTTCATTACGTACAAAGCTTGCAGCTTGGCGACGTGCATGAAGATCCCCGCGTTTTCCTAAGGTAATCATCTTTTCAGTAGTTGAACGAACTTCTTTCGCACGAGCTTCAGTCGTAACGATGCGTTCATTGATAATTAAGTCAGTTGTTAAGTCACGCAACATAGCTTTACGTTGGCTAGATGTGCGTCCTAATTTACGATAACTCACGTAGGTTTCCCTCCTTTGTCAACAATATTAATCGTCTTTACGTAGTCCTAGACCAAGATCATGTAATTTAGCTTTCACTTCTTCAAGTGATTTACGACCTAAATTACGTACTTTGATCATTTCAGGTTCAGACTTATTCGTTAATTCTTGAACCGTATTAATTCCGGCACGTTTCAAGCAATTGTACGAACGTACAGACAAGTCTAGTTCTTCGATGGTCATTTCTAGCATTTTTTCTTTTTGTGTTTCTTCTTTTTCTACCATGATTTCAGCATTTTTTGCTTCATCAGTAAGATTTACAAAAATGTCCAAATGTTCAGTTAAAATTTTCGCTGCTAGACTCAATGCTTCTTGAGCAATGATAGATCCGTCAGTCCAAATTTCCATCGTTAATTTATCGAAATCATCTCGACGACCAACACGTGTATTTTCAACTTGGTAGTTTACTTTGCGTACTGGTGTATAGATTGAATCGACCGGAAGGACACCGATTGGCATATCTTCCTTTTTATTTTCGTCTGCTTGAACATAGCCTCGACCAGGTTTTACTGTTAAACGTGCATGGAATGTCGCGCCTTCAGCAACAGTACAAATGTACATATCTTTGTTTAAGATTTCAACGTCACTGTCAACGATAATATCGCCGGCAGTTACCGTAGCTGGTCCAGTAATATCGATCTCAAGGGTTTTTTCTTCTTCAGCAAATAACTTCAGAGCCAGACCTTTGATATTCAAGATGATTTGTACAACGTCTTCTCGCACACCTTTGATGGTTGAGAATTCATGTAACGCTCCATCGATTTGAATATTAGTAATGGCAGCACCTGGTAAAGAAGAAAGTAGAATACGACGTAGAGAATTACCTAAAGTAGTTCCATAACCTCTTTCCAAAGGTTCAACAACGAACTTGCCATAATCTCTGTCTTCATCAATTTTTGTGATTCTTGGTTTTTCGAATTCAATCATTCTTATTTTTTACCCCTTTCAAAACGAAAAGTGTCTTGTTCAATGACATTCCTTGTAAAACTCATAGAGTTGGGCACTCATTAAACACGACGGCGTTTTGGAGGGCGGCATCCATTATGAGGTACTGGAGTCACGTCACGAATTGCAGTTACTTCTAAACCAGTTGCTTGCAATGAACGAATCGCTGCTTCACGACCAGAACCAGGTCCTTTAACAGTTACTTCAACACTTTTCAATCCATGTTCCATTGCAGCTTTCGTTGCAGTTTCAGCAGCCATTTGAGCAGCGAAAGGAGTAGATTTTTTACTACCTTTGAAGCCTAATGAACCTGCAGATGACCATGCTACTGCGTTACCGCTAGCATCAGTGATCATGATGATTGTATTATTAAAAGTCGAATGAATATGAGCGATACCTGTTTCGATATTCTTCTTCACACGACGTTTACGATTGACTTTCTTTGCTACCATGAAGATTTAAACCTCCTTCACTAATTATTTTTTCTTGCCGGCAATAGCGCGAGCTGGGCCTTTACGAGTACGAGCGTTGTTCTTAGTGTTTTGTCCACGTGTAGGCAAGCCACGACGATGACGAATTCCACGGTAAGAACCGATTTCCATCAAACGTTTGATGTTCAAGTTAGTTTCACGACGTAAGTCGCCTTCAACTTTTAATTTATCGATTTCCGCACGGATAGCGTCTGTTTGTTCGTTCGTTAAGTCACGTACACGAACATCTTCAGAAACGCCTGCGTCGGCTAAAATTTGTTTTGCTGTAGTATTTCCGATACCGTAAATATAAGTAAGTGAAATTACCACGCGTTTATCACGAGGAATATCTACTCCTGCAATACGAGCCATACTTAATTACACCTCCAATTATCCTTGACGTTGTTTATGTTTTGGGTTTGCTGGGCAAATCACCATAACGCGTCCATTACGACGAATTACTTTACAATGTTCACACATTGGTTTTACTGATGGTCTTACTTTCATGATTATACCTCCTGAAGTTTTACGGAGTACAACTTACTTAAAGCGATAGGTAATGCGACCACGGCTCAAATCATAAGGAGAAAGTTCAACAGTAACCTTATCTCCAGGTAGGATTCGAATGTAATACATCCGGATTTTACCAGATACGTGTGCAAGAACTTCGTGTCCGTTTTCCAATTCGACTTTAAACATTGCATTCGGCAAAGTTTCGACGACTGTTCCTTCGATTTCAATCATATCTTCTTTTGCCACGCAGAGTACCTCCTTGTAGTTGTTTCGCATTTTCACACGATAAAATGGCGGAAACTGCAGTTCCCACCCTAATTCTAAAGTTAACTTCTAAAACCTAGAAGTCAGACTGATATATTCTATCATAAAACATCGAACTTGGCAAGATAAACTGCATTTCAAGTCGGTAGGCAAATTATTTTTCGATAATCTTTTCTACATCCGCAAATACGGCATCAATTTCACGATCTCCATCAACTGGATATAACAAACCTTCTTCTTCATAATAAGCTAAAATTGGTTCACTGTTTTTAATGTTAACAGACAAACGATTTTTAACTGTTTCTGGCTTATCATCTTCACGTTGATAGAATTCATGACCACCACAGTGATCGCAAGTTCCTTCTACTTTTGTAGGGTTGAAGATTTTATGATAAGTCGCGCCACAATTGCGGCACATGAAGCGTCCAGCTAAACGTTCAACTAACACTTCTTCTGCTACTTGAATTTCAATCACAGCATCTAACTTTTTATTCAAGTCAATCAACATTTCAGCTAATGCTTTTGCTTGATCCAAAGTACGAGGGAAGCCATCCAATAAGAAACCTTTTTCAGTGTCTTTTTGAGCTAAGCGTTCCTTTACGATACCGTTAGTAACTTCATCTGGGACCAAATTCCCTGCGTCCATGTAGGATTTTGCTTTCAATCCGAGTGTAGTCTCGTTTTTGATTGCTTCTCGGAACATATCCCCCGTGCTGATATGTGGAATATTGTGTGATGCAATAATTCTTTCTGCTTGTGTTCCTTTTCCTGCTCCTGGCAGTCCCATTAAGATCAGGTTCATTGATTTCCCTCCTAAGTAATTGAAGCGAGAACGGCGTTGAGGAAAACCTCAACACGCGAATCTACTCTTCATCCATGAAGCCGACATAACGTCGTTTCAACATGAGTCCTTCTAACTGTTTTGCAGTTTCTAATGCAACACCGACAACGATCAAAAGACTTGTTCCACCTAAACCGATTGATTGAGGTAAGTCCCAAAGCATTTGAGCAATGATCGGAATTAAAGCAATTAGCCCTAAGAAAATAGCACCAACAACACTTAAACGCATTAAAATTGCGGAAACATATTCTTCCGTTCCTTTACCTGGTCTTACACGAGGAATATAGCTTCCTTGCTTTTGTAAGTTCTCTGCTAATTTTTCAGGATTGACCTGAACAAATGCATAGAAGAAAGTAAATGAAACAATCAGAACAGTATAAATCGCAGCTCCTGGAATCGTATTATAACTAAATAAATTAGTTACAACGTCATACCAGCTCTCCCCACTATACTTACTAGCTAATGCTTGTAACACCGCATTTGGTGTTGCAATGAATGAACTAGCAAAAATAACTGGAATAACCCCTGCAGCATTTACTTTTAAAGGTAAATAACTACTAGTAGGTGCACCCACGACTTGTTTTGTATATTGAATAGGAATTTTTCTTTCTGCTTGTTGGAAATATGTTACGAAAACAACAATGACCACAATAGCAATAAGTAAAATAATGACAAAAATCACAGATTTCCAGATATCACTTGAATCAATATTTACAAAATAATCTTCATAGATATCTTTAATACTTTGCGGTAGTCGAGAAACGATCCCAGCAAAGATGATCATTGAAACGCCATTACCAATTCCTTTTTCAGTGATTTGTTCTCCTAGCCAAGTAACAAACATAGTACCAGCAGTAAGAATCAAACCAATTGTAACGAACGTTTGAACGTTACGATTTGGAACGAAACCAAATTGTGCAAAATAGTCAAACCCAGCTGTAATACTTACAGACTGGATGAAAGCTAAGACTAAAGTTAAATAGCGCGTTGCTTGATTTAACTTTTTGCGACCTACTTCCCCTTGTTTTGACCATTCAACAAATTTAGGCACGATATCCATCTGCAACAATTGGATAACAATTGAAGCAGTAATGTATGGAGAAACCCCCATAGAAAAGATTGAGAAGTTTTGCATAGCTGAGCCACTTACCATATTCAACATTCTGAAAAATGGCATTTCACTCAAGCCTTGCAAACCTTGTGCATTTACACCAGGAACAGTGATTTGTGCACCCAATCTAAAAACTAACAACATTAAAACAGTAAATAAGATCCGAGAGCGGATGTTCTGAACTTTGAAAGAATCTTTTAAAAGTTTGAACATTAGATCACCTCGATAGATCCACCAGCAGCTTCAATAGATTCTTGAGCACTTTTAGAGAATTTAGCTGCTTTAACGGTTAATTTTTTATCTAATGATCCGTTTCCTAGAACTTTGATTCCAGCTTTTTCGTTTTTCACGATTCCAGCTTCAACTAAAGCAACTGGTGTTACTTCAGTTCCGTCTTCAAAGCGGTTTAACACATCAAGATTGATTACAGCATATTCTTTACGGTTAACGTTAGTAAATCCACGTTTTGGTAAACGACGGAATAAAGGTGTTTGACCACCCTCAAAACCTAAACGCACACCACCGCCTGAACGAGCCTTTTGACCTTTTTGACCACGTCCAGCTGTTTTACCGTTACCAGATGAAGTACCACGACCAACGCGATTGCGAACTTTACGTGAGCCTTCTGCAGGTTGTAATTCATGAAGTTTCATATTATGGGCACCTCCTTAGAATTTAATCATCATTTTTTGTTGTATTAAACTTCTTCTACGTCCACTAAATGAGACACTGTATTAACCATACCTTTGATCGCATCATTGGCAGGTTTAACAACTGTGCTGTTCATTTTTTTAAGACCCAACGCTTTAACAGTATCACGTTGGTTTTGAGGACGTCCGATAATACTGCGTTTTAAAGTAATTTTTAATTCAGCCATTTCATTCGCCCTCCTTATTTAGCTAAGTTTTCAACAGAGATGCCACGTAATGCAGCTACTTCTTCTGCTTTTTTCAATTGAGTTAAACCTTCAACAGTTGCACGAACAACGTTGATTGGTGTGTTTGAACCTAAAGATTTAGAAGTTACGTCAGCAACGCCAGCAAGTTCCAATACGGCACGAACTGGTCCACCAGCAGCAACTCCAGCACCTTCAACGGCTGGTTTCATTAAGATACGGCCGCCGCCGAATACACCAATAACTTCGTGAGGAAGCGTAGTTCCTACCATTGGTACTTCGACAAGGTTTTTCTTAGCGTCTTCGATTGCTTTACGAATAGCTTCTGGTACTTCTTGAGCTTTACCAGTACCAAAACCTACGTGACCATTTTTGTCACCGACAACTACTAATGCTGCGAAACGTAAACGACGTCCACCTTTAACAACTTTAGTAACACGGTTGATCGCTACGACGCGGTCTTCTAATTCCAAATGTTTTGGATCGATATAAACCATGAATGGTGTTCCTCCTTCTCCTAAAATTCTAGTCCATTTTCGCGAGCTGCTTCAGCTAAAGCTGCTACGCGGCCATGGTAAAGGTATCCACCACGGTCAAAGACTACTTTTTTGATACCTTTTTCAGAAGCACGTTCAGCTACTAATTTACCAACAGCTTGTGCTTGTTCAGTTTTTGTTCCACCTGAAATTTCTTTATCCAAGGCAGAGGCACTTGCTAGCGTCACACCCGCTACGTCATCAATTACTTGCGCGTAGATGTTTTTGTTAGAACGGAAAACGTTCAAGCGTGGGCACTCAGCAGTACCAGAGATTTTGTTACGTACACGCATGTGGCGCTTTTGGCGTGTTTTATTTTTATCTGGTTTTGTAATCACAATTGTCACCTCTATATATAAGCTGGCCTAAGCCGCATGTAGGTAGGACCTACTATTTACCAGTTTTACCTTCTTTACGACGTACATATTCGCCAACATAACGAATACCTTTGCCTTTGTAAGGTTCTGGAGGACGAGTTCCGCGGATTTTCGCAGCTAATTCGCCGACTACTTCTTTGTCTGCACCCTTAACGATTACTTGTGTGTTTGCAGGTACTTCGATTGTAATACCTTCTGGAGCTACCATCTCTACTGGATGTGAATAACCAACGTTCAATACAAGTTTTGAACCTTGTAATTGTGCACGGTACCCAACCCCGATTAATTCTAATGCTTTTTGGAATCCTTCAGAAACACCAATAACCATGTTATTGAAGTTTGCACGAGTAGTTCCGTGGATTGTTTTCATTTCTTTGCTGTCGTTTGGACGAGTGAATGATACTTCGTTTCCTTCGATATTCATTGTAATATCAGAAGAAAAAGTACGAGTTAATTCACCTTTAGGTCCTTTAACAGTAACATTATTTCCATTTTGAGTTACTTCAACTCCTGCAGGAATAACGACTAATTTATTACCAATACGGCTCACTTAAAGACACCTCCTCATGGATTGTTTGATATTACCAAACGTAAGCTAGCACTTCGCCACCGACGTTTTTGTTTCTAGCTTCTTTATCAGTTAATAAACCTTCAGAAGTAGAAATGATTGCGATACCTAAACCGTTAAGTACACGTGGTACTTCGTCAGCTTTAACGTAAACACGTAAGCCTGGTTTAGAGATACGTTTTAAGTTCGTGATAACACGTTCGTCATTTTTACCGTATTTAAGGAAAACACGGATCATGCCTTGTTTGTCATCTTCGATATATTCAACATCACGTACGAAACCTTCACGTTTAAGGATTTCAGCGATGTCACGTTTGATTGTTGAAGCAGGTACTTCTACTGTATCGTGTTTCACCATGTTGGCATTACGAATACGAGTTAGAAAATCTGCAATTGGATCTGTCATGACCATTGAACTATTTACCTCCTTTTTGCGAGTTTGTTTTACCAGCTAGCTTTCTTCACGCCGGGAATTTGACCTTTGTAGGCAAGTTCGCGGAAGCAAATACGGCAAAGATGAAATTTACGATAAACTGAATGTGGACGTCCGCAACGTTCGCAGCGAGTATATTCTTGCGTAGAATGTTTTGCAGGGCGTTCGTTTTTAGCAATCATTGATTTTTTAGCCAATTTTTTCGCCTCCTTGATTTATTTTTGGAATGGCATTCCAAGTTGTGTTAATAATTCGCGTGATTCTTCGTCTGTTTTAGCAGTTGTTACAACAACGATATCCATACCGCGTACTTTATCAACTAAATCAAAATCTACTTCAGGGAAGATCAATTGTTCTTTAACACCTAAAGTAAAGTTACCACGGCCATCAAAGGATTTTTTGCTTACTCCGTGGAAGTCACGTACACGAGGAAGTGACACAGTCACTAATTTGTCTAAGAATTCATACATTCTTTCTCCGCGTAGTGTTACTTTCGCACCGATAGGCATTCCTTCACGTAAACGGAAACCAGCGATTGATTTCTTAGCTTTTGTGATAAGTGGTTTTTGACCAGAAATCAAAGCTAATTCTTCAACGGCTTTGTCTAAGTTTTTAGTGTTTGATACCGCATCACCAACACCCATGTTGATGACGATTTTTTCAACTTTAGGAACTTCCATTACTGAATCATAGTTAAATTTTTCCATCAAAGATGGTGTAATTTCACTTACAAATTTTTCTTTTAGGCGGTTCATCTATAAGATCCTCCTTCCTTGTTTAATTATTTATCTAGTGTTTCGCCGGTTTTCTTAGAAACGCGGACTTTCTTACCGTCAACCACTTTATAGCCAACGCGTGTCGCTTCTCCATTTGAAGGGTCGATCACCATAACATTAGAAGCATGAATTGGTGCTTCTACCTCAACGATTCCGCCTTGAGGGGCTTCTTGAGAGGCTTTTTTATGTTTTTTCACGATATTGACGCCTTCAACAACGACTTTATCTTGTTTAGGAAGGGCTTCTAATACAACGCCTTCTTTATTTCTGTCTTTACCAGAGATAACTTTTACTTTATCGCCTTTTTTAACGAACATTACTGTTGCGCACCTCCTTTAGTTGAATCTCTCGATTATAATACTTCCGGTGCCAATGAAACGATCTTCATGAAGTTGCCTTCGCGTAGTTCACGAGCGACAGGTCCGAAGATACGTGTTCCTCTTGGGCTCTTGTCATCACGAATGATAACAGCTGCATTTTCATCAAATTTAATATAAGAACCGTCAGTACGACGAGCGCCTGATTTAGTACGAACGATAACGGCTTTTACGACGTCACCTTTTTTGACAACACCACCTGGCGTTGCTTGTTTAACCGTAGCAACGATCACATCACCGATATTTGCAGTTTTGCGACCAGATCCACCAAGAACTTTAATAGTTAAAATTTCACGTGCACCTGAGTTGTCCGCGATTTTTAAACGGCTTTCTGCTTGGATCACTTGTGTATCCTCCTTTCAGATTTAAAAAACATCTATATAGGAAAATCTCGTGTGATTAGATAATCACTGCTTTTTCAACGATTTCAACCAGACGGAAACGTTTGGTAGCTGATAATGGACGAGTTTCCATGATTTTCACGATATCACCAGTTTTTGCTTCATTGTTTTCATCGTGAGCTTTGTATTTTTTAGAATATTTCATACGTTTACCGTAGATTGGGTGGTTCTTTTGGGTTTCAACGACAACAGTGATCGTTTTGTCCATTTTGTCAGATACCACACGTCCTTGATAAACTTTACGTTGATTTCTTTCTTCAGTCATACTGGAAATGGCCTCCTTCCACTATTTGTCAGCTTGTTCGTGCAACACAGTTTTGATGCGTGCAATCGATTTACGTACTTCTTTAATACGTGCAGTGTTTTCTAATTGACCTGTTGCTAATTGGAATCTAAGATTGAACAATTCTTCTTTTAATTGTTTTTCTTGATCTAGCATTTCGGCAGTGGTTAATTCTCTGATTTCTTTAACCTTCATTCGATTCACCACCCATTTCCTCACGTTTTACGATCTTAGTTTTCATTGGTAATTTGTGAGAAGCAAGACGTAATGCTTCACGAGCAACTTCTTCAGGAACGCCAGCGATTTCAAACATGATCTTGCCGCGTTTAACTGGTGAAACCCAGCCTTCAGGAGCACCTTTACCAGATCCCATACGTACACCAATTGCTTTGGCAGTATAAGATTTGTGAGGGAAAATTTTAATCCATACTTTCCCACCACGTTTCATGTAACGAGTCATTGCAATACGAGCAGCTTCAATTTGGCGGTTAGTAATCCAATGTGAATCAACAGCTTGTAAGCCATATTCTCCAAATGAAATTTCTTTTCCACCTTTAGCTTCCCCACGCATTTTTCCGCGGAATTCACGACGGTGTTTTACACGTTTAGGTACTAACATGATTATTTCCCTCCTTTCTCAGTGTTTTTCTTTGTAGGAAGAATTTCTCCACGATAAATCCACACTTTAACTCCTAGTTTTCCGTATGTTGTGTTTGCTTCTTCCCAAGCGTAGTCGATGTCAGCACGCAATGTATGAAGAGGAACTGTTCCTTCAGAGTATCCTTCTGAACGAGCGATATCCGCACCATTCAAACGACCAGATACTTGAGTTTTGATTCCTTTAGCGCCAGAACGCATAGTGCGTTGGATTGCTTGTTTTTGTGCACGACGGAAGGCAACACGGTTTTCTAATTGACGTGCAATTCCTTCTCCGACTAATTTTGCATCTAAATCTGGTTTTTTGATTTCAACGATGTTGATATGAACTCGTTTACCAGTTAATTTATTTAATTCTTTTCTTAGGCTCTCAACTTCAGATCCGCCTTTACCGATAACCATACCAGGTTTGGCTGTGTGGATTGAAATGTTGACGCGATTTGCAGCGCGTTCGATTTCAACAGTTGACACAGCGGCATCAGCAAGTTTAGTTGCGATGAACTTACGGATTCTCAAATCTTCGTGTAGAAATTCAGCATACTCTTTTTCAGCATACCATTTAGCATCCCAATCACGGATGATGCCTACACGCATTCCAATAGGATTTACTTTTTGACCCACTGATTATCCCTCCTTATTTTTCTGATACCACAACGGTAATATGACTTGTACGTTTGTTGATTGGTGATGCTGAACCTTTTGCACGTGGACGGAAACGTTTCATTGTTGGTCCTTCGTTAACAAATGCTTCAGAAACTACCAAGTTTTCAACATCTAAGTCAAAGTTGTTTTCTGCGTTAGCAACGGCTGACATCATAACTTTTTCGATGATTCCAGCAGATTTGTTTGGTGTGAACTTCAAAATTGAAATTGCTTCTGCTACGCTTTTTCCTCTAATAAGATCGATTACTAAACGTGATTTACGAGGAGAAGTGCGAACTGTTTTCGCAGTTGCCTTAGCTGATGTAATTTGTTCTGCCATGTTGATATCCTCCCCTCAAAATTAGCGTTTTGTTTTCTTATCGTCGGCGGCATGTCCACGATAAGTTCTTGATGGTGCAAATTCACCTAATTTATGTCCAACCATGTCTTCTTGGATGTAAACTGGTACATGTTTGCGTCCGTCATATACAGCAATTGTAAACCCTACGAAGCTAGGGAAAATTGTTGAACGACGAGACCAAGTTTTGATAACTTTTTTCTTTTCAACACCTTGTTGCGCTTCGACCTTTTTCATCAAATGATCATCAACGAAAGGTCCTTTTTTCAAACTACGACCCATGGTGTACCTCCTCTCAAAATATGCGACACATAGTCAATGGTTCTATTTAGTCTTACGACGACGAACAATAAGCTTATCTGATGCAGCTTTCTTGTTACGAGTTTTGTAACCCAATGCAGGTTGTCCCCAAGGAGATACTGGAGCTTTACGTCCGACTGGAGCTTTACCTTCACCACCACCGTGTGGGTGATCGTTAGGGTTCATTACGCTACCACGTACAGTTGGGCGTTTGTGCATCCAACGAGAACGACCAGCTTTACCGATGTTGATCAATTCATGTTGTTCGTTACCAACAGAACCGATTGTAGCACGGCAAGTAGCTAAGATCATGCGAACTTCGCCAGAGTTCAAACGTACTAATACGTATTTTCCTTCTTTACCAAGTACTTGAGCACTTGTACCAGCAGAACGGATTAATTGTCCGCCTTTACCTGGTTTCATTTCGATATTGTGGATAACTGTACCAACTGGAATGTTTTCTAGTGGTAAAGTGTTTCCGATTTTGATATCTGCATCTGCTCCAGATACGACAGTCATGCCTACTTGTAAGCCTTTAGGGGCTAAGATGTAAGCTTTCACTCCGTCTGTATAATGAACTAATGCAATGTTTGCTGAGCGGTTTGGATCGTATTCGATCGTTTTTACTGTAGCAACCACGTTATCTTTATTACGTTTGAAGTCGATAACACGGTATTGGCGTTTATGTCCGCCACCTTGATGACGTACAGTGATGCGACCGTTGTTGTTACGACCGGCGTTGTTTTTCAATGGTTCTAATAACGTCTTTTCAGGCGTTGAAGTTGTGATTTCAGCGAAATCAGAACTCGTCATATTACGACGACCATTTGAGGTAGGTTTGTACTTTTTAATCGCCACGTCTAGTTTCCCTCCTATTTACTAGTGAATTTCTAACGCTTATTATTCAGCGTCGAAAAGTTGGATGTCTTTTGAACCTTCAGTTAATGTCACAACAGCTTTGCGACGTTTTTTAGTGAAGCCTTGGTATTTACCCATACGTTTTGCTTTTGGTTTAGCATTCATAATGTTTACATTTTTAACTTTAACGTCAAAAGCAGCTTCAACAGCTTGTTTGACTAAAGTTTTGTTCGCACGAGTGTCAACTTCGAAAGTATATTTCTTTTCGTCCATGTCTAACATAGATTTTTCTGTGATCACCGGGCGTTTAATTACGTCTAGTAAGTTCATTATGCAAGCACCTCCTCAATTTGAGTAAGAGCAGTTTGCGTTGCTAAGATTTTGTCATTAGCGACTACATCTAATACAGTAACGTTGTTTGAAGTAGTAACAGTTACGTTTGATAAGTTACGAGCAGCTAAGCCTGCAACTTCGTTTTCTGTTTCTAATACAACCAATACTTTTGAATCAATTGACAAGCTAGTTAAAACTTGTTTGAATTCTTTTGTTTTAGGAGCTTCAAAGCTTAAAGCCTCAACAGCAACTAATTTATTTTCAGCAACTTTTTCTGATAAAACAGATTTGATTGCTAAGCGACGAACTTTTTTAGGAAGTTTGTAGCTGTATGAACGTGGTGTAGGTCCGAAGACAACGCCACCTCCACGCCATTGTGGTGAACGGATAGAACCTTGACGAGCACGTCCAGTTCCTTTTTGACGCCATGGTTTGCGGCCACCGCCACGAACTGCGCTACGATTTTTCACAGCGTGTGTTCCTTGTCTTAATGAAGCGCGTTGCATAATGATTGCATCGTAAACAACACTTTCATTTGGTTCGATTCCGAAGATTTCTTCATTTAAAGTGATGTCACCGTTTTGAGTTCCATCTTGTTTGAATAATGCTACAGTTGGCATTCCTTAGTTCCTCCTTTCCTATAACTAATTATTTAGCTTTTACAGCTGATTTGATAGTGATTAAAGATTTTTTAGCGCCAGGAACATTTCCTTTTACTAAGATAACATTGCGGTCAGCGTCAACACGAACAACTTCAAGATTTTGAATTGTCACACGGTTGCCACCCATGCGGCCAGCTAAATGTTTATTTTTAAATACACGGTTTGGTGCAACAGGACCCATAGATCCAGGACGACGATGGTAACGAGATCCGTGAGCCATAGGGCCGCGGCTTTGTCCGTGACGTTTGATAACGCCTTGGAATCCTTTACCTTTAGTCGTTCCGGTAACATCAATGATGTCTCCAGCTTGGAAAGTATCAACTTTCACTTCTTGTCCTACTTCGTAGTCTCCTAGCTCAACATCTTTGAATTCTCGAATGAAGCGCTTAGGAGCCGTGTTTGCTTTTGCAACATGACCTTTCGCAGGTTTGTTAGACAAAACTTCACGCATATCTTGGTAGCCTAATTGAACAGCTTCGTAGCCATCTGTTTTCACTGTTTTAACTTGTAAAACAACGTTTGGAGTAGCTTCGATAACAGTTACTGGAATAAGTTCACCAGATTCTGTGAAGATTTGTGTCATTCCCACTTTTTTCCCTAAGATTCCTTTGGTCATGATTACACCTCCATTTTCTTATTATAGTTTGATTTCAATGTTAACACCTGATGGTAAGTCAAGCTTCATTAAAGCATCAACTGTTTTTGGTGTTGGGTTCACAATGTCGATTAGACGTTTGTGAGTACGCATTTCGAATTGTTCGCGTGAATCTTTGTATTTATGAGTCGCACGGATCACAGTGTAAAGACTACGTTCTGTTGGTAATGGAATTGGACCAGATACACTAGCTCCAGTTCTTTTTGCAGTTTCTACAATTTTATCCGCTGATTGGTCTAAAATACCATGTTCATACGCTTTTAAACGGATACGAATTTTTTGTTTTGCCATCTTGTTCCCTCCTTCGCCTATTTTAAAAGTAGACATAGCTCCACGAAAATCTCCGTCACGCTCGTTCGTGGCAAAGCGTCCGGGCGTGTCGCAACCTCTCGTTTCAAAGCCGGCGGATTCATTTATGAACCCCCCAGTGTCATTCACACTTCTGCAAACAGCACCTTTATGATTATATTATATTCCATCTACTATTGCAAGGATTTTATCAGACTTTTTTTGATTTTCGATTTTATTTTCTGAAAATAGAAAAAGACCAATAAAATTATTATTATAGAAGAAAAATTATCTCAGCCTTTTAAATGTTGAAAAAATTTTTTTGCAAATGTATGGGCATCTCCTGGCCAACGTCCAGATATATAATTGCGATCTTCAACAACAAAAGCTGGTCCTTCATCACTGAACGTATCACGACGCGAAGAAAATCTTCCTGGTTTAAATTGGTTACTATTTTTTAAAACTGATTTTACTTCCTCTTCTACCGATAACGGATATGTTCGGTAATAATCGTGAAGCCACAAAACCGTAAGATAATAAGCTCCCATTTCTTGAAGCTTCAATAACGAAGTCGTTTTGTAATCAAATAATACCGATCTCTTACTAATCGGATCAATACTTCTTGCTGCCAAGACCGTCCCATGACAGATGGCTCCAATTATTTTTTTCTTATCAAAAAAATCGACTACTTTTCTTTGCAAAATAGATGATTCAAGATAGCTTTTCATCCCCTTATCATGTCCGCCTGGCAATAATATTCCTTGGTATTCATCCACCACTATATCAGAATAGCTAATTGGATGATTAAACGCTTCACTCTTGCTCATTTCTTGATAGGCTGATAAAGCTTGATCATTTGCCATAAGCATTGATTTAAAAATACCAAAACCTTCTCCTGTCAACAATCATTTATCAGCCGCGGCAACATGACCATCTGGTGTAGCAAACACGAGCTCCACAGAATGATCATTCAAGTACTTCCAAGGAATTGCTGCTTCTGTTGGATCAAAACCATAATGCGGTAAAGGAATTACAATCATTTTCTCTCCTCCTATTATTCTTATATCTTAAACGTTCTCTTGTACGCAGACAAATATTCTCTTCTGTAAAAAATAAAAAAAAGAGTTATCAGCAAGCTGATAACTCTTTACGTCCGAGCAAATTTAGATCGTAATATTAATTACGCTTTGATTGTTGTTACAACGCCTGAACCAACAGTACGTCCGCCTTCACGAATTGAGAAACGAGTTCCGTCTTCGATAGCGATTGGGTGGATTAATTCAACTTCCATAGTTACGTTATCACCAGGCATTACCATTTCAGTACCTTCTGGTAGATCAACTACACCAGTTACGTCAGTTGTACGGAAGTAGAACTGAGGACGGTAGTTAGTGAAGAAAGGAGTATGACGTCCGCCTTCTTCTTTAGTTAAAACGTAAACTTCTGCAGAGAATTTTGTATGTGGAGTGATTGAAGCTGGTTTAGCTAATACTTGTCCACGTTGGATATCTTCACGTGCAACACCACGTAATAATGCACCAATGTTATCGCCTGCTTCAGCGTAGTCTAACAATTTACGGAACATTTCAACACCTGTTACAGTTGTTTTAGCAGTATTTTCAGCGATACCTACGATTTCAACTTCGTCACCAACGCGAACTTGTCCACGTTCAACACGACCAGTTGCAACAGTACCACGACCAGTGATTGAGAATACATCTTCGACTGGCATCATGAATGGTTTGTCAGTATCACGAACTGGAGTTGGGATATATTCGTCAACAGCAGCCATTAATTCTAAGATTTTTTCTTCGTATGAAGCGTCGCCTTCTAAGGCTTTCAAAGCTGAACCAGCAACAACTGGAGTGTCGTCGCCTGGGAAGTCGTATTCTGACAATAAGTCACGAACTTCCATTTCAACTAATTCTAGTAATTCTTCATCATCAACCATATCCATTTTGTTTAAGAATACAACGATGTAAGGAACACCAACGTTACGTGATAACAAGATGTGTTCACGTGTTTGAGGCATAGGGCCATCAGCAGCAGATACTACTAAGATAGCTCCGTCCATTTGTGCAGCACCAGTGATCATGTTTTTAACGTAGTCCGCGTGTCCTGGGCAGTCAACGTGAGCGTAGTGACGGTTTTCAGTTTCATACTCAACGTGTGAAGTATTGATTGTGATTCCGCGTTCGCGTTCTTCAGGAGCGCCATCGATTGAAGCGTAGTCCATAGCTTGAGCTCCGCCTTGTTTAGCAAGTACAGTTGTAATTGCAGCTGTTAAAGTAGTTTTACCATGGTCAACGTGTCCGATAGTCCCAATGTTAACATGGGGTTTTGAACGGTCAAATTTTTCTTTAGCCATTTAAAATGTTCCTCCTAAGTAAATGAGATTATTTTTTATCTGATAAGTCCGCGCCGCATAAGCAGCGCGAGCCCATATCATCAGTTAATTATTTTACATGATTCATTATTAAAAATACAGTATTTTAAAGGAAACCTATCAATTTAGATTGACATTTAAGAATTATTCAGCTTTGCCGCCATTTTTCTTAATGATTTCTTCTTGAACTGATTTTGGTACATCTTCATAGTGGTCAAATACCATCATGAATGTTCCACGTCCTTGAGTAGAAGAACGAAGCGTTGTAGCGTAACCGAACATTTCAGCTAACGGCACGATTGCGTTAACGATTTGCGCGTTACCATGTGCTTCCATACCTTCAACACGTCCACGACGAGCAGTTACGTGACCCATAACATCACCTAAGTAATCTTCTGGAACAGTAATTGTAACTTTCATCATTGGTTCAAGGATTGATGGACTAGCTTTTTTAGCAGCAGCACGTAGCGCCATAGAAGCAGCTACACGGAAGGCTGTTTCATTTGAATCGACATCATGGTAAGAACCATCATAAAGCTTAGCTTTAATGTCAACTAAAGGATAACCAGCTAATACACCGTTTGCCATTGCATCTTCTAATCCTTTTTCAACTGCTGGGATGTATTCACGAGGAACCACACCACCGACAATCGCGTTTTCGAATTCGAAGCCAGCACCTTCTTCATTTGGTGTAAATTCGATCCATACGTGACCGTATTGACCTTTACCACCAGACTGACGTACAAACTTACCTTCTGCATTAGTAGCAGCACGGAATGTTTCACGATAAGATACTTGAGGCGCACCAACGTTAGCCTCAACTTTGAATTCACGACGCATGCGGTCAACTAACACGTCTAAGTGAAGTTCACCCATACCAGCGATAACAGTTTCACCAGTTTCAACGTTAGTTTCAACGCGGAATGATGGATCTTCTTCAGCTAGTTTTTGTAGAGCAACACCCATTTTATCTTGGTCAGCTTTTGATTTAGGTTCAACAGCAACTTCGATAACTGGATCAGGGAATTCAATTGATTCTAAGATAACTGGTGCTTTTTCATCACAAAGCGTATCCCCAGTAGTAGTATCTTTCAATCCAACAGCTGCTGCGATATCTCCAGAGTAAACCGTTTCGATTTCTTTACGAGTGTTCGCGTGCATTTGAAGGATACGTCCGATACGTTCACGTTTGCCTTTAGAGGCATTCAATACGTAAGAACCTGAGTTCAATACGCCTGAGTAAACACGGAAGAAAGTTAGACGACCTACGAATGGGTCAGTCATTACTTTAAATGCTAGTGATGAGAAAGGCGCTGAATCGTCAGCTGGACGTTCAGTTTCTTCATCAGTTTTAGGGTTGAAACCTTTGATCGCAGGTACGTCTGTTGGTGCTGGAAGATAGTCAATGACTGCATCCAACATCAATTGAACACCTTTGTTCTTGAAGGCAGAACCACATAATACAGGATAGAAATCAACAGCTAGAGTAGCTTTACGGATACCTGCTTTTAATTCTTCGTCAGTGATTTCTTCACCTTCTAGGAATTTCATCATTAGGTCTTCATCAGTATCAGCAACTGCTTCTACTAATTTTTCGCGCCATTCTTCAGCTAACTCTTGGTAATCTGCAGGAATTTCAGTTTCTTGAATTTCCGTACCTAAGTCATTTGTGTAGATTTCAGCTTTCATTTTAACTAAATCGATGATACCAGTGAAGTCATCTTCAGCACCAATTGGTAATTGGATTGGATGAGCATTCGCTTGTAAACGATCGTGTAAAGTACTTACAGAATAAAGGAAATCTGCACCGATTTTATCCATTTTATTACAGAATACGATACGTGGAACTTGGTATTCTGTTGCTTGACGCCAAACAGTTTCTGTTTGTGGTTCTACACCTGATTGTGAGTCTAATACAGTTACTGCGCCATCAAGTACACGTAATGAACGTTGAACTTCGATTGTGAAGTCCACGTGTCCTGGGGTATCAATGATATTTACGCGATGACCTTTCCATTGTGCTGTAGTAGCAGCGGAAGTGATCGTGATACCACGTTCTTGTTCTTGTTCCATCCAGTCCATTTGAGAAGCGCCTTCGTGGGTTTCACCAATTTTATGGATTTTACCAGTGTAGTACAAGATACGCTCAGTTGCTGTAGTTTTACCTGCATCAACGTGGGCCATGATCCCGATATTACGAGTGTTTTCTAGAGAAAATTCTCTTGCCATTTCTTTGTTTGCTCCTCTCTTATATTGAATTTAGCATTTTTGGCCATTTTTCTGTTGACCTTCGCCAGCAGAAAAAATCTTACCAACGATAATGAGCAAATGCACGGTTGGCTTCCGCCATTTTGTGTGTATCTTCGCGTTTTTTCACAGAAGCTCCAGTGTTGTTAGCAGCATCCATGATTTCTTTCGCTAAGCGTTCTTCCATTGTATGTTCGCCGCGTAAACGAGCGAAGTTTACAACCCAACGCAATCCTAAAGTAGTACGACGTTCTGGACGTACTTCAACTGGTACTTGATAGTTAGAACCCCCAACACGGCGAGCTTTAACTTCTAGTACAGGCATAATGTTTTCCATTGCTTGTTCGAAAACTTCCAACGGGTCATTTCCTGTTGATTCTTTGATTGTGCTAAAAGCGTTGTATACAATACTTGAAGCAGTACCACGTTTACCGTCAACCATTACACGGTTGATTAAACGAGTTACTAACTTAGAGTTATACATAGGATCTGGCAAAACATCGCGTTTTGCGATAGTTCCTTTACGAGTCATACGTAACTCCTCCTTCCGAAAATATGTCTTATCTATTCGTTTGATTAAGCTTTAGGTTTTTTAGTACCGTATTTAGAACGGCTTTGTTTACGATCGTTAACACCCGCAGTATCTAGTGCACCACGAACGATATGATAACGTACCCCTGGTAAATCTTTTACACGTCCACCACGTAAAAGAACAACACTATGTTCTTGTAAGTTATGGCCGATACCTGGAATATAAGCTGTTACTTCGATTAAGTTTGACAAACGAACACGAGCATATTTACGTAACGCTGAGTTCGGTTTCTTCGGTGTCATAGTACCCACACGTGTACAAACTCCACGTTTTTGTGGTGAGTTAACGTTTGTTTGAGCTTTTTTAAAGCTGTTATATCCTTTGTTCAATGCTGGTGAATTTGATTTCTCCACCTTTGATTTACGAGGTTTACGTACTAATTGATTAATTGTAGGCATCCCTTGTTTCCTCCTTCCTCGATTCGCTTTCTAGTACCACACATCCTGGTGGTTCTTTTTCGGCGATAAAAAATAATGCATTCCTGCATTCCCTATCAAGCGTACCTTGACACAGTCAGCACGTCTCAGCGAGAGACCTGTTCACAAAGCACCTTTGATAGCATACCACGATAAAATATCTGTGTCAACAAACAGAATAACTTTTTTATTTGTTTTGTTTCACTTTATTTTTGTCACTATAATTCAATTAAAACTCGAGCTAAACTTTCGTTTTATATTTTTAAAGTTCTAAAAACCATTTAAATCAGGATTTTCTTTTTCGGTTATTTTTACTGAAAAGGCTATCTTTTTTTCTTTTTTCCGATTACAATAAACCTAACTTAGTTAAAGGTGGGAATTATCAATGAATTTGAAAGAGTTAGTCGGGATCGAAGCGGCAAAATATGTCAAAGACGGGATGACCGTAGGATTAGGAACTGGATCGACTGCCTACTATTTGGTAAAAGAATTAGGCCGCAGAGTAAATGAAGAAGGTTTAAAGATCACGGGTGTCGTTACCTCATCAAAAACTGAAGCACAAGCAAAAGAATTAGGAATACCGTTAAAAGCTATCGACGATGTAGAATCTGTAGATTTAACTATTGATGGCGCAGATGAAATCAGCGAAGATTTTCAAGGTATCAAAGGCGGCGGCGCAGCCTTACTATTTGAAAAAGTTGTCGCTACTTATTCAAAAGATTGCATTTGGATCGTTGATGAAAGTAAAATGGTCTCTCATTTAGGTAAATTCCCTCTTCCAGTAGAGGTTGTCCCTTTCGGCAGTCACAATATTTTCCGTTTATTCGAAGCGCGCGGTTATAACCCAACATGGCGCATGGATGAAGCTGGCCAAACATTAACAACCGACGGCGGACATTATATCATTGATTTGCACTTGGAAAAAATTGCCGATCCTCGCACTTTAGCAAAAGAATTAGATGAATGTGTCGGCGTAGTAGAACATGGTCTATTCATCGATATGATTTCTCGTGTGATCGTCGGTACTACTGAAGGACCGCAAACTTTGATCGTTCCTACAAAATAATTTGATAGAAAACCCTTTAATGAGCGTGTTTTGAGAAAAAACGCGCTCATTTTTATGGAAATCATTGCAAAAAAATTGTACAATGACTCAGTAATTGAAAATTTCAGAAATTTCAAAGGAGAGAATATTATGCCAAAATTAGTTTTTTCTCGTCACGGATTAAGTGAATGGAACAAATTGAACCAATTTACTGGTTGGGCAGACGTTGACTTGGCTCCAGAAGGTGTCGAAGAAGCAAAAGAAGGCGGACGTAAAATCAAAGAAGCAGGAATTGAATTTGATGTAGCTTATACATCAGTTTTAACTCGTGCAATCAAAACTTGTAACTATATTCTTGAAGAATCTGACCAACTTTGGGTACCAACAGTTAAATCTTGGCGCTTAAACGAACGTCACTATGGTAAATTACAAGGATTAAACAAAAAAGAAACTGCTGAAAAATACGGAGATGACCAAGTTCATATCTGGCGCCGTTCATACGACGTATTGCCTCCATTGATGGAAGCTACTGACGAAGGTTCAGCTGCTCAAGATCGTCGTTATGCAATGTTAGACCCTCGTGATATTCCTGGAGGAGAAAACTTAAAAGTTACTTTAGAACGTGCTTTACCTTTCTGGCAAGATGAAATCGCGCCTGCTTTGAAAGACGGCAAAACCGTTTTAGTTGCTGCTCACGGTAACTCACTACGTGCATTAGCTAAACACATCGAAGGTATTTCTGATGAAGATATCATGGACTTAGAAATCCCAACAGGTCAACCACTTGTTTATGACTTGAACGATGACCTAACAGTAGCTAAAAAATACTACTTATAATAAAAACATTTCCCGATTCACTGTGGTGAGTCGGGATTTTTTTCTTTTCAATTAATGATTTTACTATCGCTAGTATTAATGACCTCCAGCCGTTCTTTCCAAGCAGCACGCTCCGCTTCTCCGTCAAGGATCGATAATCAGTCACTTGAGCAATGATTTTAAGCGGTTGAGTACTCCGATATGGCTTGGTCGGATTTCCTGGAAATTTTTTATCATCTGTTACATTCGGATCGTCTTCAAAATCGCCCATTGGCTCGATTTGATAAACATATTCATCCCCATCACCTCTAGCTAATGCTGCCGCTAAACCTGCACCATCTTTTAAAGCTGTAAAGTAAATATGATTCATAATCACGTTCGGCCGATAATTTGAATGATGTCCCGCAGTTAAATAGTCTCCTACTTCTAACTTCACTTTTGTTCCATGATAAAAAGGTCCTTTTAGTTCTCTAGTCTCTATCGTCTTCACTCCCTCTCCCTGATATTAATCAATAGTATAAAAAAGTATGTGATCAATAAAATATTCTGCTTTTAAATTAAAAAAGACCCTGAGAGAGACTCAGCGTCTTTAAAATTAATCATGATTCAAAAAACTTGCAACCTTCGTAGCAATCAAATCAATCGCCACGTGATTTTCTCCGCCTTCTGGCACGATAATATCGGCATAACGTTTTGTGGGTTCAATAAATTGATGGTACATCGGTTTGACAACAGTCAAATATTGTTCGATCACAGAGTCTAATGTCCGGCCTCTTTCATTCATGTCACGTTTGATACGACGAATGATGCGAATATCATCATCTGTATCGACATAAATTTTGATATCCATCATATCGCGTAAACGTTCATCCTCTAAAATCATGATACCTTCCAAGATGATCACTTCTTGCGGTTCTTGGACATATGTTTCTTGACTCCGAGTATGCGCAACGTAATCATAAATCGGCACTTCAACTGATTGATAGTTCGTCAACTGTTTTAAATGTTCAATCAATAAATCTGTATCAAAAGCAAATGGATGATCATAATTCGTTGCCAATCGTTCTTCAAAACTGATACCGCTTTGATCTTTATAATAAGAATCATGTTCCAACATCATAATGGAATGATTGGGAAAACGACTGTAGATTGCGCGACTAACACTTGTTTTACCACTTCCCGAACCGCCCGTTACACCAATAATAATCGGCTTGTTTTTCATGCAAATAAAACCTCTTTCGTTTCTTCATTAGTCCCATTATAGCGGAACAATCTAAAATTACTATTAAAAACTCAAAAATCTTCTAAAATTTGATAGAGATCTGTTAGCTGGTTAATTTCAAATGTTGGTTTGATATCGGTTGTTTTGATACGTTTTGGATTCATCCAGATCGTATCGATACCCGCAACTTGACCTCCCTTGATATCCGAAGTCAAAGAATCACCAATAATAATAGTTTTTGTTTTATCTATAGTAGGAATTTCTGAAAAGATAATGTCAAAAAATTCCTTCATTGGTTTGTTGACGCCCATTTCTTCGGAAATAAAGATTTTTTTGAAAAAAGGCGCTAAACCTGATTGGGTTAATCGTTGATGTTGTGTTTCCGAAACACCGTTCGTCACGACATAAAGCTCCTTTTTCTGACTTAATTTCTCTACAACTTCTAAACTGTGATCCATCAACTGGTAACCCTGATTCAAATAATACCGATAACGAGCTTCTGTTTTTGGTCCGTCTACTTTGCGACCATATTGATCAAAGAAAATTCGGAAACGATTATTCAATAAATCTTGTCTTGATAATAATCCAGCTTCATGATCCCGCCAAAACCCTTGGTTCATTTGTTTATAGTTTTGCTTGACCTCAAGCGATGGTATTACTTCTAATTCTTCAAAAAGACTAGATAACGCTGCCTCTTCGGCTGCTTTAAAATCTAATAATGTGTCATCAATATCAAACAAAAGTGTGTCATAATTCATAAAATTACCTTCTATCTAAAATAAATTTTTAATTGATTTAATTCTGTTGCCGTCAACTGGCGGTAGTTACCTGGTTTCAAATCTGTTGGCAAGCGTAATGGACCCATGGTTAAGCGAGTTAATTTGATCACTTTTTTCCCTCGAGCCAAAAACATTTTTTTCACTTGATGAAACTTTCCTTCTTTGATCGTCAGCAACACTTCCGAATAAATCGGATTAGCCGTTAAAATAATCAGTTTAGCTGGACGACAGCGAATCCCTCCATGAAATTCGATGCCTTCAGCAAATGCTTCAACATCTTCGGCTGTCACTAATGCATTGATCGTCGCACGGTAAGTTTTATTTACTTTGGAATCTGGACGCAGTAACTCATAACCTAATTGGCCATTGTCTGTTAGTAAAAGCAGGCCTGTCGTATCACGATCTAAACGTCCTACAGGATACAATTCCGTCGGGCGCTCTTCTGGTAAAACTAATTCTGTCACCGTTTTAAATTTAGAATCTTTTTTAGCCGTCACGACGCCCGCTGGCTTATTCAGCAAATAATAAACGTGCTTTGTTTGCAGCACCTTTCCGTCTACTTCGATTTGATGCAAACGACTATCCACATTGCGCTGCTGATTCATCTCCGCTAGTCCATCAACGTGAACTTTCCGCATTAAAAATAGTCGTTTCATTTCTTTTCGTGTGGTCTTCAAATTTTCTTCGATTACTTTATCTAAACGCATGGCCCGCTCCTTAAAATATACGGGACTCATTATACCGAAATCCCCTTAAAAAACAACTGTTTCAATTTTTATCTTCACAGACGAATAGTTTTTTTATTATTTTTGAAAAAAAGCAAAAGGGTTTATCCTTGCATTTTATCTGCAAGAGTTCTACACTTTTAATATACGAGTCAGAGATTCGTATGATTAAGTGAATCGACACTCCGGTGTCAAAGGTTTCTCATACACAGCGTTATGACCTGGTAGAGAAAGTTGAACTCAAACTTTTTTGGACAGTTGTGTATACGACTGTCTTTTTGCGTTTTTCGCAAAGCCATTGTGCTGAGAATAACCCATCACTTAAATAAAATCTGTCTGATAAACCACAGACAGTCACATTTTAAGGAGGAATTTGGTTATGGCAGTATCATTGAAAGTAGAAGAAAGAGCAACTCGTCCCCGTTCCCTACGCAACAAATTACGTCACGAAGGAAAAGTTCCTGCAGTCGTAAATGGCTACAAGATCGAAAGCACATCTATCTCAATTGACGAAAGAGAATTTACTCGTCTATTGCGTGAAAATGGTGCCAACACTGTTTTCGCTATTGAAATCGGTGGAAAAAAAGTGAACACATTATTGCGTGAAGCACAATCAGACACCTTTACACGTCATTTAACTCACGTGGAACTATTATCCGTAAACTTGTCAGAAGAAACTGAAGCTGAAACTGAATTGAATTTAGTTGGTGAAGCTGCAGGAGTGAAAGCTGGCGGTGTGTTAACTCAAACACTTTATACAGTAACTGTTTCAGCAACTCCAGAAAAATTACCAGAAGGAATCGACGTTGATATTTCTAAATTAGAAATCGGCGATTCAATCTCTATTGCTGATCTCCCTAAAAACAGTGACTACTCAATCGTCACTGATGCAGAAGAACAAATTGCGTCTGTTCAAGAAGCTCAAGAGCTTCCTGAAGAAGATGAAGTTGCTGAAGGTGCAGAACCTGAAGTTATCGGCGAATCAACAGAAGAATAAGCACGAACTAGCGAGGTATGCTGAGGTTTCAGCATACCTTTTTCTTTTTATTTATCCGATCGATGGATTGAATCTTCTCACTTTTTGGATTAAACTATGTCACATACTTATTTAGACTTTCTTATAAGTTAAGAACAATCAGTGGTTTTTTTAGCTAAAAAGATTTACAATATATCACTACAAAGCTTATTTGCACTTTAAGTAAGTGATTCCAACTAAAGGGGGAAACATCTATGTTCGAAACATTCGATTCAAAAAAAAGCCGTTATGCCTCTGTCGGTGTGGTGTCCAGCTTACCAGGCGAGCTGATTGATAGTATCTGGTATATCATTGACTTAGACTTAAAGGGATTGATCCCATTAGAAAATATTTTAAGTTTTGATTTGATCAACAATAACGGTCATGTCACAATGCATTTCTCACAAGAAGATAGCAACGTTGAAATGGGGATTGATTTGCCATTTAATTATTCATATGAATTTCCACAAGAAGTCTATGCATATGATGATGGTCATCGTCAAACAATTTTATTACCCAATGAAATTCGTCAACGTTAGTAATAAAGACAGCCTTTTCTTAAGGGTTGTCTTTTTTTCTTAATAATTTGTTCCATACTCTTGCTTTCAGAAAATTTTATGGTAATATCATTCAGAAAATTTATTTAGAAAGTAGGAGAAAGATGAAAGAATTAACTCGTGGAAATCCCGCAAAATTGATTATTCTGTTTGCTTTGCCATTATTCGTAGGAAATGTTTTTCAGCAATTTTATAGTATGGTTGATATGGTTGTCGTAGGACAAACGTTAGGCAAGGATGCATTAGCTGCCGTTGGTGCGACTAGTAGTGTTAGTTTCTTGATTATTGGTTTTGCCCAAGGTTTGACTTCTGGTTTGTCGATTATTACAGCACAGCGCTTTGGAGCGAAAGATGCTCAAGGTGTACGCAAAAGTTTTGCCACTTCGATTTTGATTAGTTTAGGTGTTACGATTGTTTTGACGACACTAAGCTTACTGTTTTTACGACCTTTACTATTATTAATGCAGACGCCTCCCGAACTTTTAAATCAAGCACAAGAATTTATTTCAGTTATTTTAGCCGGTATTTTTGCTTCTATGAGTTTTAATCTTTTGTCGAATATGGTACGCGCTTTAGGTGACAGCCGTACACCACTCTTTTTCTTAGCTTTAGCCGTAGTCATCAATGTTGTACTAGATTTGATATTTATCATGTACTTCCATATGGGCGTTGCCGGAGCTGGATTTGCTACTGTTATTGCACAAGTCTTCTCTAGCTTGATGTGTATCTGGTTTATTCGTCGAAAAATCCCTTTGTTGCAAATCAATCGTAAACATTTTTCTTTTGATAAAGAAGAATTTCAAATTCATTTAAAATCAGCTTTGCCAATGGGATTCCAATCATCGATCATCGCGATCGGTGCCGTTATCTTACAATCGGCTTTGAACACACTAGGAACAGACGTCGTTGCTGCTCAAACAACCGCTAGCCGAATCGATCAATTAGCTATTTTACCGATGATGTCATTCGGTATCACGATGGCTACGTTCACCGCTCAAAACTTAGGAGCAAAAGAATACGGTCGGATCTTGCAAGGTGTGAAACAATGTTTGATGATGTGTATCGGCTTTGGGATTTTTGCAGGAATTTTAGTTGTTACATGCGGACATTTCTTTGTAGGACTTTTTGTTAGTCCTAGCGAAACACGTGTCTTTGAGTTAGCACAAATTTATTTCAACATCAACGGTTCGTTGTACTGGATTTTAGCGATTTTGCTTGTCTTACGCTATACCTTACAAGGTTTAGGTCAAGCAAAAATCCCAACACTTGCCGGGATCATGGAACTTGTGATGCGTTCTTTCGCAGCGATTATTTTGACTCATTCCTTCGGTTTTGCCGGTGCGTCTTTCGCTTCACCTCTAGCTTGGATGGGATCAACAGCTGTACTATTAGCTTCTTATTTTGCTGCAATGCGCAAATTAAAGAAACTCGATCAATCGCAAACATTTGAATTACAACAAATAAAGAGTGAAGCCTGATTATGGGCTCCACTCTTTTTCTTTGATGCTTATATTTTTCTTTCTTTTAGCCAAGTTTTTCTTGTTTCACCAACAATCAAAGGAACAGTCTCATAAGTCACTTCACTGTATTCGATCCCAAACCATCTTTCTGGTGCCACAGTGTGGTGTTTAATCGCCAAACGCGCTTGCATGACTTGACGATCCCATTTATCGACTTTAGTTACATTCGATAATTCTTCTTGGATCATCACGAAACGGAAATCTCCGACTTGTCTACCAGGTGTCAGTGAGTAATGTTGCGGTTGTTTCGGCAAACGTTCTTGTTTCATCAAATCATGGATGATCTGACGCAGATAGACATTCACATCTTGCGCAATTCGGAAACCTAGATACAATTTAACTTTTACAACAAAATCTGTCTCCATCATATCAATACTATACTCTTCTGTGTACGGTTCATCTGTTACTTCCACATTGACAAACCAATATACTTTTGCTCGTTTCAAACGTTTATCTAAAATCGAATAAACAAATTGTTGCGGAATATTATCTCCTTCTAAACGTGGTACTAAGAAAACCACATTCGTTTGATAATACGGAATCGTATCATCTTCACGCAGTTCTTTCAGCTGTGGCAGATAATCTCTTAAATTTACATCTTGACCCGCATTTTCTTGGACCCGATTACTACGATGCCAAATATACATCACACCTAAAATGATTACTGCCATGGCTACCGCTACGAAACCACCATGGAAGAACTTAGTCACACTCGAGATAAAGAAGAAACCTTCTAAAATACCAAAGAAAACAAGCATCAACGTCGCTACTATTTTTGATGTCCCGTTTTGCAACAAATAATGGTATAACAAGAAAGTCGTCATCAGCATAGTCACTGTGATCGAAAGACCATAGGCTGCTTCCATATGGCTAGAGGTTCGGAAAGTTAAAACAATAACCGAACAAGCAGCCCATAAAATAAGATTGATTGCTGGTATATACATCTGTCCGATACTTTTACCAGGATAAATGATGCGCATTCTTGGCAATAGTTTTAACTTTATTGCTTCAGAAACTAGGGTAAACGAGCCAGAGATCAAAGCTTGCGATGCAATAACTGCGGCAACGGTAGCAAATGCCACTCCAAAAATCATCCAGCCGTCAGGTAAAATCTGGAAAAAAGGATTTAAATTTTCGATTGCTTCAATCGAAACATCTCCTTTGGCGTGCAAAATCCAAGCAGCTTGTCCTGCATAATTCAGCATCAAACACACTAAGACGTAAGGCCAACTAAAATGAATATTCTTTTTACCGACATGGCCCATATCTGAATAAAGTGCTTCTGCTCCGGTAGTCGCTAGGAAAATACTTCCTAAAATAAAGACACCCATTTTATTATCTGGATTAAACAGCAGATGGACGGCATAATAAGGATTGATAGCTTTAATGACACTGAAATCATAAGGAATATTCAGGATCCCCATCAAACCTAAAAATGTAAACCAGAGAAACATGACTGGCCCAAAGGCTTTTCCAACAAAATCTGTTCCAAAACGTTGAATCAAAAATAAGAACAATAGAATAATTAAAGTAATGATAACAATGATATTTTGATTATTGCCAAATTTTTGATAAAAATCAGGAATTCCACGTAGACCTTCGATCGCTGTAGTCACGGTCACTGCTGGAGTCAGTACACCATCTGCTAATAAAGCAGCCCCACCGATCATCGCAGGAACAATCAAGTATTTCCCACCTTTACGTACCAAGGTGTATAGAGAGAAGATCCCGCCTTCACCATGATTGTCTGCTCGTAAAGCAATCAAAACATATTTGACTGTTGTTAAAAGCATGACTGTCCAAAAAACCAATGAGACCGATCCTAGTACAAAATCTTTAGTGACTGTCTCTAACCCACCATTCGATTCTAAAATAGCTTTCATCACATACAACGGACTTGTTCCAATATCACCATAAACAACACCCATCGCAATCAGTAATCCTGCTGCTGAGAGCCTTCGCATATGATCTTTTTTCTTTTCCATTCTGCACACTCCTAAGATAAATAATCGCCTATTCGGCTGTATCTGTTTTATGAAGAAAGCACATTGAATACAAAAAAAGACCTAAACAACAGCTTTCACTATTGTTTAGGTCTTGCAAATTATCTCTTAGACCAGTGCCAAGCACTAGTTGTTGATCTAAAAGCATAGAATATTATTCTATGTTGCTACTCCCCTAAAACTTATCCGTATTATCCGACTTAATAATAGGTTTGTCAAAGAAAATATTCATTTTCAAGCTTATTTTTCTTCTTTTTTGCCGTCTTCTTCGGTTAACATCGCTTTACGAGATGCATTAACACGGCCTTGACGGTCGATTTCAGTTACTTTCACTAAGACTTCATCGCCTAGTTTAACTACATCTTCTACTTTATTCACACGTTCATTTGCAAGTTGAGAAATATGCACTAACGCATCTTTTCCTTTGATCAAGTTAACAAATGCACCGAATTTTTCAACGCGGACAACTTTACCTAAGTAAACTTCGCCGACTTTCACTTCTTTTGTTAATTCTTCAATAATCTTGATGGCTTTTTGGATCATTTCAGCGTCAGATGAAGCGATGCTGACATTGCCATCTTGATCGATATCGATTTTAACGCCAGTTTCTTCAATGATTCCATTGATTGTGTCTCCGCCTTTACCGATAACTGTTTTGATCTTATCTGGATCGATCTTGATCATTTCGATTTTCGGTGCGTATTGACTTAGTTCTTTACGTGGTTCAGCAATTGTGTCTGTTAAGACTTCTAAGATTTCCATCCGCGCTTTTTTCGCTTGTGTTAAGGCTTCAGAAAGGATTTGTTCAGTGATACCTTGGATTTTGATATCCATTTGTAAAGCTGTGATACCATCTTTTGTTCCTGCAACTTTAAAGTCCATATCGCCAAGATGATCTTCAAGACCTTGAATATCGGTTAAAATCGTGTAGTTTTCGCCATCAGAGACAAGTCCCATAGCGATTCCAGCAACAGGGGCTTTGATTGGCACACCTGCATCCATCAATGCTAAAGTACCCGCACAGATACTTGCTTGAGATGAAGAACCGTTTGATTCCAATACTTCCGCAACTAAACGAATTGTGTAAGGGAAATCTTCTTCACTTGGAATAATTTGAGCTAACGCACGTTCACCTAATGCTCCGTGTCCAATTTCACGACGACCTGGAGAACCAGCGCGTCCAGTTGAACCTACAGAAAATTGAGGGAAATTATAATGATGGATGAATCGTTTACTTTCAACCGAACCTAATCCATCAATAATTTGGTGTTCGCCTAGCGGAGCTAATGTACAAGCAGATAGTGCTTGTGTTTGTCCCCGAGTGAATAGACCTGAACCATGAACTCGTGGTAAAAGACCTGTTTCAGCAGCTAATGGACGAATTTCATCTAATTTACGGCCGTCAGGACGGATCTTGTCAATCGTGATCAACTCGCGAACTACATCTTTTTCAAGATCTTCAGCGATTTGCTTAACTTCTTTTGTTAAATGCGCTGCGTCTTCGTGATCCGCAAATTTTTCAGCGTAAACTTCTTTCACTGTTGCTTTTACTTTTTCGATCTCGTCTTCACGCGCTAATTTATCCATTGTCATTACGGCTGTTTTCATTGTTTCATAGTAGCCAGCAAAAATTTCTTTTTTCAATTCAGCATCGACTTGCAATAAAGAAACTTCCATTTTTTCTTTACCAACAGCAGCGACGATTTCAGATTGGAAAGCAACCAGTTCTTTGATTGCATCGAAACCAAATAATAACGCACCTAACATATCTTCTTCAGATACTTCTTTGGCACCAGATTCTACCATATTAATGGCTTGTTTTGTTCCAGCAACAGTTAAATCGATATCTGACTGTGCATGTTGTTCAACTGTAGGATTTAAAACATATTCACCGTTCACGCGACCTACATCGACACCTGCAATCGGTCCGTCGAATGGAATATCTGAAATTGCTAATGCTAAAGAAGAACCAAACATTGCAGCCATTGATGGTGAGCAATCTTGTTCCACACTCATTACAACGTTTGTTACTTGGACTTCATTACGAAAACCATCTGCAAACATTGGACGAATCGGACGGTCGATCAAACGAGCAGTCAAAGTCGCTTCAGTACTTGGACGTCCTTCACGCTTGATGAAGCCGCCAGGGATTTTTCCGACTGCATACATTTTTTCTTCGTAGTTGATTGTTAATGGGAAAAAGTCGGTATCTTTTGCTTCTTTTGAAGCTACTGCAGCGCTTAATACAACAGTATCGCCATAGCGAACCAATACAGCACCATTTGCTTGTTTGGCAAGCTGACCGATTTCAACTTGCAGAGGACGTCCGCCCCAAGTGGTTTTAAAAACTTGTTTTTCTGACATAATTTCTCCTTTTCCCTTTGACCAGTGCGACGCTACTAAACAAATGGAAATAGCGGTTGAACAATTCAACTGCTACTTGCATTTGGTTAGTAGAGTGACAACACGCTAATCAAATGGGCTTTTATTTTTTCTGAGCGAAACTCAGACATTTTCAGTTTTCAATCATAACTAGCAAAAAAAGTGAGATTCCTAGGAACCTCACTTTCATAGTAGTACGAATTAACGACGTAGTCCTAGACGTTGGATTAATTCACGGTAACGTTGGATGTCAGTTTTACGTAAGTAAGCTAACAAGTTACGACGATGTCCAATTTTTTTCATAAGGCCACGGTATGAATGGTGGTCTTTTTTGTGGGTACGTGCATGCTCATTCAATTGATTGATATCTTCCGTTAATACAGCAATTTGTACTTCTGGAGAACCAGTATCTCCTTCATGGCGTGCAAAATCATTGATGATTTCGTTTTTACGTTCTTTTGAAATTGCCATGTTTTTCACCTCTTTCTGATTTTTCCCTATGACTGAGTAAAGCGTTGGTGACTCGCCTAACCAAGTGATAGGTGGTGTGTCTATGCACACTCTAATACTTTACTCGATTCGGCTTGAAAAATCAAGCTATACAACATTTTAACTCTTACTTTTGAAATCATTACAAATTTTTTAAAGAACAGATAAAGAAAAACAGTTTTTTTACCTTACTTATTTTTTGTGTTAAACTAACGTGATGAAAACATGTCTGAGAGGAGACTTTTTTTATGATCACAATGGATGATATTATTCGGGAAGGCAATCCAACCTTGCGCGCAGTCGCAAAAGAAGTCCCAATCCCTCCAACTGCTGAAGACGTGGAACTTGGTAATGAAATGTTGCAATTTCTAAAAAATAGTCAAGATCCCGTAAAAGCAGAAGAATTACACTTACGTGGTGGAGTTGGTTTAGCGGCTCCCCAATTAGATATTTCAAAACGGATCATTGCTGTTCACGTTCCAAGCACTGACCCAGAAAAGCCAGAAAGTAGTTTAAGTACGGTTATGTATAATCCAAAAGTCTTGAGCCATTCTGTTCAAGAAGCTTGCCTTGGCGAAGGTGAAGGCTGTTTATCCGTTGACCGTGAAGTACCAGGTTACGTTATACGCGCTGCTCGTATCACCGTTTCTTATTTTGATGCAGCAGGTGAAGCACACAAAGTTCGCCTTAAAAACTATGAAGCAATCGTAGTTCAACATGAGATCGACCATATCAACGGCATCATGTTCTACGATCATATCAATGATAAAAATCCATTACATTTAAAAGATGGCGTGCTAGTCATCGACTAACTACAAAAAAAACAAGGACAAAAGTAAAAATACTTTTGTTCTTGTTTTTTTTACCTATATAAAGATCAGAAGGCGATTAGTTTCTAAACAGTTTTTTTAAATTCTTTCTTCATATAAGATACCTGCTTTAGCAAGGGCTTGCTCGATTTCAGCTAAATTTCCGATACTTTCATAGGCAATCGTATGCAAGTGGATGCCATCTGTTAATTCAGATAAAAAAGCGGCCTGATATTTTTGGGCTGCCAATAAAAAGCGGTCAATATCTTTTTGCGATGCCACGTGGAGTCCGCCAGCTAACTCGCCATACAAGGGATGCTCCACAATCACATCGATGACTTCTCCGCCATGTTCCACGATGATACGCAACTCTTCTTCTGCCTGTGAACGACCGTGTTGGACGGCAATTTTACTAACTAATTTTTTTGATTCTCTTTCTAATAAATAGCCTCTAGCAGTTGCGACAATATTTTCACCGGCTGCTCGTAACAAAGCCACATCTCCAACAACGATCTGACGACTAACTCCAAATTCCTTAGCGAAGCTCGTAGCGCTGATCGGTTTTTCGGTTTCTTGCAATGCGGCTAAAATCTGTGCTTTTCTGTGATCGCCATCAATCATGTTTGTTTAACCGCCCTTCTTGATAGTTACGTGATTGTTTCATGATATCTTTAAACGTCTCAACGATTGTTTCACGGTAGGTTTCATCTTTTACAGCCTCCGCGATCTTTTGTAATACAACTTGTTCACGATTAGTGTCTAAAACAGCCTTTTTCGTTTGCGCTTTATAGGCTGTCACTTCTGATACAGCGGACATACGTTTTTCTAAAAGATTGACCAGCTCTTGATCAATCTGATCAATTTTTTTACGTGCTTCAGTCAATTGATCTTTTTTAGGTTCTTCTTCAATCGTTTTAATGATTTGTGCAGGATTGCCTCCCACGACAACATTATCAGGAAATGATTTTGTTACTACTGATCCGGCTGCCACTACAACATTGTCGCCTAATGTTACCCCAGGGACAATTACAGCCGCTCCACCGATCCAAACATTGTCGCCAATTGTAATTGGCTTTCCTAATTCTAAACCACTATTGCGTTTTACTGGCTCAATGGGATGGCTTGCTGTATATAGTTGGACGTTTGGTCCGAACATACAATTATCACCGATCGTAATCGGACAAATATCTAGAAAGACATTATGGAAATTGCAATAAAAATTCTCTCCTACAAAAATATTGTATCCATAGTCAAAAGAAATCGACGGCTCAATATACACATGGTTTTTCGTTCCACCAAATGCCTCTTTCACGAATATTTCTCGTTTAGTTTTATCCGTTTCTTGATTGATTGCTCGCAATTTTACTCGAGCATCCTTTCGATCCGCAGATAATTCAGGATCACCGGCAAAATATAATTTTCCAGCGATCATCTTTTCTTTTTCTGTTAATTCCACGTATAGTTCCTCCTAGTAGTTCTTGTTTGAATGTTCATATATTAAAAAAATCCCGTTCATTGATCTAATTGTTGAAAGACGGTTGTACCATCTGTTTGAACAAACTGATAGTCGCCCGCTAAATAGATGGGCGTTTTATTGATGACGATTATTTGCGTGTTGTTATTTTTTTCATAAACCAAATCACAAAATGGATGGACCTGAAAACTCGTTCCTACAATTACGATCAATTCTGCCTGTCGGACTGCCTGAACCGCTTGTTGGATCACGTCGTCGTCAAACCCCTCACCATATAAAACAATATCTGGTCGAAGCTGACCACCACAAGTCACATGACGGTCACTTATTAGATAATCACTCCAGGCGACAGTTTGTCTACATTGACGACAGTAACAATTATAAAGGGAGCCATGAAAATTTACCAATCGCTGACTTCCTGCAGCGGCATGAAGCCCATCGATATTTTGTGAAATCACCCATGCTTGTTTTGTACGTTCCATTTCTGCCATCATGCGATGAATCACATTAGGTTCAGCCTTTGTATGATATAAGTGTTTGACAAATGTATAAAATTTTTCAGGTTCATTGATCAGACATTCATTACTTAATAAATACTCTGGCGCTTCGATTCCATGATAAACACCTTGCAACGAACGGTAATCAGGTACTCCAGAAGGCGTCGATACTCCCGCCCCAGTAAGAAATGTGATTTTTGAACTCTTTTTAATAGTTTCAACTGCTTGATCTACTGTAATCTCCATTTTTTGTCACCTCATAAAACAGTATAATATAACTAACAAAATAACATAAAAAAATCCTGAGTAAACTTACTCAGGATAGTTTTTTTACAAACTTAATTGCTCTAAAATTTTTTCTGTGGTCAATCCAAACTCATTTTGTAAAAATTCTGGTGTTCCCACTTGTCCAAATTGATTATTTACACCAATTCGTTTTAACGGAATTGCTAATCCATTATCAGCTAAAACTTCAGCAACTGCACTGCCTAATCCACCAATTATTGAATGGTTTTCAATAGTCACCACACTCTTCTTACCTACTAATCTTTCTAGTAACAATTCCTCATCTAGTGGTTTAATCGTAAACATATCAATAACTTCCACAGATTGACCTTTTGATTCTAATGCTTTGGCAACTTCTAACGCCTCAGCAACTAACTGGCCTGCTGCAACAATCAACAGATCTTTTCCTTCACATAGTAAATTTCCCTTTCCAATTTCAAATGTCGAACCTGGAGCATAAATATTTTTTACACCCTTTCGATTTCCACGAACATAGTGGATACCTTCTAATCTTGCAAATTCTCTAATAATCCAGTCCATTTGAGTTTCATCAGCTGCATCACAAATTGTAACATTTGGAATTGATCTTAATAAAGCCACATCTTCCCAAGTAGTATGTGTTCCTCCGTTATGACCAGCTGCAAATCCTGGATCTGAACCAAAAATATTAATGGTATTTTTTGAATAGGCCCCAGAAAGATATATTTGATCCAATACTCGACGTGTAGCAAAAGGACCAAAGGTATGGATGAATGGTATATATCCCGTCAAACTTAATCCCGCTGCAACTCCAACCATGTTAGCCTCAGCAATTCCTACATTTATAAATCGTTCTGGCGAACTTTTACCAATGTCTGTCCATTTACTCGCTCCACCGAGATCAGCATCTAATGCAACTACCTTATCATTAACTTCCATAATATTCTTTAAAGCATCTACAACTGTTGTACGTAATTCTTTTCCAACTAGGTGCTCATCTACTAAATTAAACATACTATTCAGCACGCCCCTTTCTTAACTCAGATAAGGCTTGCTCTGTTGCCAGCTGCACTGATTCAGAATCAAATTTCACTGAATGATTGGCATCCATTTCTTCAAAAAATTTTATCCCTTGACCTTTAATTGTATCTAATACAATACAAACTGCTTGATTTTTAATTTCTTTACATTTATTAATGGCCTGATCGATTGCTAAAAGATTATCTCCCTTAACTTTTTGAGTTGCAAATCCAAAAGCTTGCATTTTTTTCTCAATATCAAAAGGATTTAGAATATCTTTGGTTGTTCCGTCTAATTGCTTTTTATTTTCATCAATAATCACAATACAATTATCCAGTTTAAAGTGAGCTAAGTATTGGAATGCTTCCCAACACTGACCTTCATTCAGTTCTCCATCACCAACTACTAAATAAACATAATTATCACTATGATTCATTTTTAATCCTGTAGCAATCCCTGCTGCTATAGATGTTCCCTGCCCTAAAGATCCTGTAGTGGCATCTACTCCTGGTGTTTTCATTCTGTCTGGATGAGATGGTAAATTTGTTCCACCTTCATTTAAGGTCCATAACCAATCTTCATCAAAGAACCCGACTGCAGATAGTGCGCTGTACAGAGCTGGGCCAGCATGCCCTTTGGATAATACTAAGCGATCCCTACTATCCCAAAATGGATTTTTAGAATTATATCGCATTTGTTTTCCGTATAATACAGCTAACAAATCGGCAATAGATAACGACCCACCAATATGTCCTGATCCTACTTTACGAATTGCTTCAATACTGTTAATACGTATCTTCGTAGCAAGTTCTTCTAGGTTTTCTAGTAATTCTTTATCCATATTTTTCTCCTTATTATTCAGAAACAGCTTCGCCTTTTTTATTATTGAAGAACACAGTTAAACCAATCAGCACTGCTAATACAGCGATAATACCTGAAATTACAACGATTTTCCCTCCCATATTAGCCAAGTTTCCTAAAAATATTCCAACTACTCCGTAATCAGTATCAGAGAAAGTTGAACCTTGGAATCCTAGATCGCCCATTACTGGCATCAATACTATTGGCATAAAACTGATGATTACACCGTGGACAAAAGAGCCAATTACTGCTCCTCTTAAACCGCCAGTTGCATTTCCATAAACTCCGGCTGTTGCTCCACAGAAGAAGTGTGGAACTACTCCTGGAATGATAACGGTAGTACCTGTAACTACCATGATAATAAGACTAACAATTCCCCCTACAAAACTTGTTAAAAATCCGATCAATACCGCATTAGGAGCATAAGGAAAAACGATTGGACAATCTAATGCTGGAATAGAATTTGGTACCAATCTTTCTGATATTCCTTTAAATGCGGGCACAATTTCTGCCAATATTAAACGAACACCTGCTAAAATAACAAAGACTCCCGCTGCAAATGAACCTGCTTGTTGTAAAGAATAGATAATATAATTTGTACCATCACTCAAATTTGTTGAAACAAATTCATTTCCCGCAAATAATGCTACAATTACATATACTACTGCCATTGTAATGGTAATACTTACAGTAGAATCACGTAAGAAAGATAGACCCTTTGGAAAGTTGATATCTTCTGTTGATTTTTCTTTATTTCCAACATATTTACCAATTAATCCACTAAGTGCATACCCAAAATTACCAGTATGTCCTAGAGCTACAGTGTCATTTTTTGTAATTTGTTTAGTAAAAGGCTGCGCAATAGCTGGGAAAATAGTATTGGCAATTCCTAAAGCTAATCCACCAAAAAATACTAAAGGTACTGTTCCCATTTTAGTAACACTTAAAATTACTGCTATCATACAAGACATATATAATGTTGCATGCCCTGTCAAATAGATGTATTTAAATCTTGTAAAACGTGCAATTAGGATATTAAATGCCATACCCACTAACATAATAAGTGCTGTATAAGTGCCATATTTAGTTAAAGCAAGTGCTACGATAGCTTCGTTATTAGGTACGACTCCTTGCATATTAAAAGCTGCTTGAAACATTTCTCCAAAGGGAGCTAAGGAGCCTTCAACAACCCCTGCTCCAGCTGTTACAACTAAGAAGCCCACAAAAGTTTTAATTCCGCCCTTAACGATCGATGCAGTATCTTTCTTTTGAAGTACATTTCCCAAAACTGCTATCAAAGCGACTAGCAATGCTGGTGTACTAGCAATATCAATTAAAATATCTAAAAACCCTTTCATTTATATCCCTCCCAATTAAATAATCTAAATTAATCCTTTTTCTTCACATACTGCTTTCACTTTTGTTTTTAATTCATCCATGTCAATAATACTATCTAAAACAATAACCTCGCCTAAGTGCTTAGCACTATCTGCTAAATCTGTACCAACAAAAAATACATCTGCTAAATCTGGTGTAGCACTTCCCATATCATAATGTGAAACTTCAACTCCATTAACGCCTAATTCTTGTAAACAACTATTGATGTTCATTTCTACCATAAAACTTGATCCTAATCCTGACCCACACACTGCTGCAAATTTCATTATAAATTCTCTCCTCTAGTTAAAATATTTTGTATTTCTTCTTTTGTTGTCGCTGTAAGTAAAGCATCTAAATTTTCTTTGTTTGATAATAATTTTGTTAAGCTGGATAATGCACGTAAATGTGCCTCATTGTCAATTGCTGCTAGACATACAAATATTTGTATTGCATGTTTTTCATCATCCAGTAGTAATACCGGTTTTTTTACTTTTAATAAAGACATACCTAATTCGTTTACTCCATCCTCTGGGCGCGCATGTGGTAGAGCAATTCCTTTACCAATATGGATAAATGGTCCATACTGATTTACTTTTTCAATCATTGCATCTGAATAACGAGACTCAATCTTTTTTGTATCTAACAAAGGCTGTGCCGCTAAACGGATGGCTTCTTCCCAATCAGATACTTCATCACTGATTTGAATCATTTCTGGAGTAATAAGTTCTGTTAGCATTGGACGTTTGTCCTCCTTTAGCTCAATTAATCGATTCATTTTCTTATTTATTAGCTTGTATAACTTCTCTTTAGTTACATTTTCTTTTAATTCAATATACGGGATTAATACATTTATAATTTCTTCAGCGCTTGGTAAAGAAAAACCAGGGATAAGTAGTTCTTCTTGAACCTGTTTAATCAATTGACTTTTTTCTAATTGTGACATTAATGGCTGTACAAGATATACTCGTTTACTTATGTCTAGAGGAATCGTTGAAAATACGACATCATAAGTATCTTCTGGTTCATTTTGCAATTGATTTACTGAACCCGCCTCTTTAAACTGAATAGTAGAAAATATTTTTTTTAATTCAGTCTGTAATATGAGTGAAGAACTTATCCCGCTTGGACATACAATTAAAGCACGAATTTCTTCTTTCTTAATTTCCTCTTTTTGATTAGATATAGCTCCACCAAATAGTATTGAAAAGAAACCTACCTCTTCTATGGGAATCTTTTTACCAACTACTTTCTCTAAAGGAGCTAATGATTTTTCTGTAAAATTAAATATTTCAGGATAATCCATTTTGATATTTTCTATTAAAACATTGGGTAAATGAAAGCCGCTATAAATTCTAAAATATGCCGGAACCAAATGATAAAATAGATTCATCAGTAGTTCGCGAAAATTTGAGAATTGAATGGCTGAATAATTTTCCATTTTATGAATAATTTCAGAAGAGCAATTTAAAAGAAAATCTAATTGAAAATCTCGGATCTCTCCTTGTAAAATAGTCATCATAATCATGGTTATATACCCAATATCAGCAGGATGAACATCAACAAAAATTGTTTGGCCAAATTTTTCACTAATTTGATACGCCATTAATGATTTTAAACTAGTTAATTCTTCAAAATCGCTTAAAAAATGTTTTTCAATACGCTTATGCATCAAACCAATAAAAATACTTGTTTCTTCTATTCTGCTAGGCACAATTTTCAAACCGAAACGATTAGTTTGTTCTTGAATCGTATCCCTAACCCGAGCATACAAGCATAGATCAAATTGATTTAACCAATACATTAAGCCAAATTCTCCAGATTTTTTTTGTAGCAAAAAAGAAACACAATTCTGAGCAAACCGCCGAATCTCTAATTCTTCTCCTTTTAAATAGAAACCTCGCTTTCTCGAATAAACTAATTCTATTTTTTGCACTGTTAAATGCGCTCGAAGTTTTTTTACATCCGCAATAACTGTCCCTTTAGACACCCCTAAAAAATCTTGGAAATGAAATAATGATAGTTCTTCAAAATCAGAAAAGCTAAGCAAATAAATTAACCATCTTCTTTGTTCTTCTGTATAGATAAAACAATTCTGTAAACTATTTACAAGTTTTCGTGTCCATCCCTCTGTCGACAAAGGAGAAATGAATATTTGTTGTTCATTTTTTTCATTGGATTCTACAAACATGTTCAATTCCGTTAATTGTTTTAGTAAAACATCCCCAGAAAGACCAGTCTGTTGTATTGCTTCTTCTAACGTTACGTAACGGTTAAAATTGTTGGATAGGAGATAGCTTATTTTGTAATTCACTTTCTCCTCACCTCCTAACTAAAGTATAATTTGTAAACGTTTCATTACCAACTATACTTCAGTACAATTTAGCAAATAAAAAATTGTTTATTTGTACCGAAGTATTTTTAAGAGTATTACTCATAAAAGATTACTATATCTATTCATCATAAAATATTTATATTCATTAACAATTTTAAATTTTAAAAGTTGGGGGAATTTAGCAAATAAAAAAACAATTAGCTATTATTTTTGGCTAATTTAAATGATTTTATTGACTTTTGTATTTTTAGGCTTTAGACTGTGAAACATAATAACTGAATACGAGATGCCTCAAATCAATGAGGTAGAGGTCGCGAACCTTATTAACCCTATGGAGTGTAGAGACACGATGAAATAGGTCTAGGAAGTTTCGCCGAAATGTATAGGATTCTCTTTATTCTGTATGTTGGGACGCAAGCTAAGAACTTGCGGACTGTCTTAGCAGTGATGCTAAGTTGCGCTATGTTTTTGTGAGAGGGAACATCATCTTCTTATTATTTGCAAGCGGCCTTATAGACTTTATTGGCGGCTTTTTTTGTTGCAAATTTTCCCAAAGACAGCATTACCCAATCTCGTAATTTCAAGAAAGGGAGAAATTATGAATAGAAGAAACTTTTCAGTTATCGCATTTATTGCTTTGTTTATTTCACTTTTTGCTGCACCATTAGTCAGCCATGCTGACGAAAAAACCCCTGAAGGAGAATTGAGAGTCGGTATGGAAGCCGGATATGCTCCTTTCAACTGGACCCAAAACAATGACCGCAATGGCGCTGTACAGATCCAAGGAGATAAATCTTACGCCGGCGGCTATGATGTCCAAATGGCAAAGAAAATCGCCGAAAAAATGAATCGTAAATTAGTCATCGTAAAAACTGAGTGGGATGGCTTACTACCTGCATTACAATCTGGAAAAATCGATGCGATCATCGCAGGAATGTCTCCTACAGCTGAACGTAGTAAAGAAATTGATTTTTCAGATCCTTATTATGAATCACAATTAGTTATCGTTACACGCAAAGATACCAAATATGCAAAAGCGACTTCGATCAAAGATTTCTCTGGTGCGAAAGTCACTGCCCAATTAAGTACATTCCATTACGACGTGATTTCACAAATACCTGGAGTCAACAAACAACAAGCGATGGATAATTTTCCAGCAATGCGTGTTGCCTTAGAGTCAGGAACTATTGATGGGTATGTCAGTGAACGCCCTGAAGGTGTAACAGCCGAAAGTGTCAATTCTGATTTGAAAATGGTCGAATTTGATGATGCAAATGGTTTCCAAACCAATCCAGAAGATGTTCAAGTCTCTGTCGGGATGCGTAAAGGCGACTCGGATGTTGCTCAAGTCAATCAAATTTTAGCGGGAATTTCAAAAGAAGAACGCGTAAAAATTATGGACCAAGCAATCAAAGATCAACCTGCTTCAGATGAAACTCAAAGTTCAAGCGGTAAGAAAGAAAATGTCTTTGTGCGCATCTTAAGACAAAACGGTATGATGTTCTTACGTGGTACAGGTGTGACATTGATGTTAGCAATCATTGGTACGACTGTTGGTACACTGATTGGCTTGTTAGTCGGTGTATTCCGTACACTGCCTGTTTCTGACAATAGTGCTAAGCGTGGTTTCCAAAAACTTTTTGGTTGGATCTTAAATGCTTACATTGAAATCTTCCGTGGTACACCGATGATCGTTCAATCCGCAGTTATCTACTACGGAATCGCAATGGCTTTCGGAATTGATTTAAATCGGACATTAGCTGCTTTGTTCATTGTTTCTATTAATACAGGTGCGTATATGTCTGAAATCGTTCGCGGCGGAATCTTCGCTGTCGATCTAGGTCAATTCGAAGCTGCACATGCCATCGGGATGACCCATGGTCAAACGATGCGGAAAGTTGTTTTACCGCAAGTACTACGTAATATCTTGCCAGCAACTGGGAATGAATTAGTGATCAATATTAAAGATACTTCCGTATTGAGTATCATCTCTGTTTCTGAATTGTTCTTCCAAGGGAAATCAGCTGCTGGAACGAACTATCTGTTCTTCCAAACGTACTTCATCATTTGTGTGATTTACTTTATCTTGACCTTCACAGCAACACGTATTTTACGTGTCGTTGAGAAAAAAATGGACGGCCCTTCTGCTTATGTACGTTTAGATGACGTAGATGTTGCAATTGGCGAAGACAAATAAAAATCAATCAGAAATTCGTATCAATTAGGGAGGATCATTATGAGTAGTATTATTGAAATCGAACATTTGAAAAAAAGTTTCGGCGATAATCTCGTCTTAAAAGATATCAACATGAATGTAAACAAAGGAGAAGTTGTCACGATTATTGGTGCATCTGGCTCTGGTAAATCTACCTTTTTACGTTGCATCAACTTATTAGAAACACCCACCGATGGAAAAATTATGTACCAAGGTGAAAATGTTTTAACTCCTGGTTATAACTTGCCAAAATATCGAACACATTTAGGAATGGTATTTCAATCATTTAATCTATTCAACAACATGAATGTATTGCAAAACTGTATGAGCGGACAACTAACGGTGTTAGGACGTAAAGAAGCGGAAGCTCGCAAAGTAGCTATTGAAAACCTAGAAAAAGTTGGCATGGCTCGCTTTATCGATGCTAAACCAGCCCAATTATCTGGGGGACAGAAACAACGGGTCGCCATTGCGCGTGCGCTGTCGATGGATCCTGAAGTGATGCTGTTCGATGAACCAACCTCTGCTCTAGACCCTGAAATGGTCGGTGATGTTTTACAAATTATGAAAAAATTAGCTGAGAGTGGATTGACCATGGTCGTTGTTACTCATGAGATGGCTTTTGCTAAGGAAGTCTCCGATCGCGTCATTTTTATGGATAAAGGCCTGATCGCAGAAGAAGGAACACCAGAAGATATCTTTGTTCATCCTAAAGAAGAACGAACAAAAGAATTCTTGCACCGTGTCTTACATCCACAAGCGTAATAAAAAAAGTCGTAGGAATAAAATCCTACGACTTTTTCTTTATTATTTTTTGATAATACTCATCAGCCTTTTGATATGAGATCACCCAAATCCCAGAGACTAAGAAACGTCCTATAATACCGATCGGCGGAAAAATAAAAATACCCGCTAACATTAATAAATTGATGATGATCGATAGCTTACTTCTTTGATCTTTTTTTAAAACTTGTGCGACCTTGCTATCAGGTTCGTTTGCTTGAATCAATTGTTTAGATAAGATACCATAAGAAAAACTCCACATCATATAAATGACCACATAGGAAAATTCAGGCCAGAAAGACTCTGGATTTCGCCCCACCCAACTCGTCACTGCTGGACACAATGTTAGCCAAAAAAGCCAAAAGATGTTTGCCCAAATCACTCGATAATCGATTCTATTCGCCAATTGCATCATCCGATGATGATTGACCCAAATGACTGCTACAAAAATAAAACTAACAATATAAGCAAATAATGTATTTGTGATGCTCACTAGAGAAGCTAACGTCGGCGCGTCAGGTATTTGAATGTTCAATACCAGCACTGTCAAGACAATTGCTACTACCCCATCTGTAAACGCTTCTAAACGTGACTTTGTCATTTTCTTCAACTTCTTTCTTAAAATATCATGAAATTTATTTTTTCTTTATGTAAATTTGGCCATATTTCTTCAGTTTATAACTGACAGTCTTATGTAAATAAAGTACAATATAGGAGAGAATATACTAAAAAAATTCAGATTAGTGGATGAAATTAATAAGGAGGAATATAGATGTTATACGAGGAACTTATGTTTGATTCGTCACTCCTCTTACGTTTTAACATTTTTAAATACTTAAATCAATCATCAAAACAAGTCTTAGCCATCAACCAATTGTCAGAAGATTTAGACTTAAATTATCAACAGAGTGTGATTGAATTAAATGAAATTGATCAAGAATTAGCAGAGATCCGTTCCAATCATGAATCGATCATGATGCGTGCCGGAAAAGTTAATCTAGAAAATCTGAATGCTAGTGTCGATGAGTATCGCTATCATTTATTGCAACAAGCAGTTCCATTCCAATTTATCTTATACTTTTTAAACGAAGAAAAACCGACTATCGAACATTTTTGTGAAAAGTATTTTGTGAGTCGTTCAACCGTATCACGTAAGATCGACAAGCTAAAAAAATATTTAAAACGTTTCAACATTCGTTTTACTTATACAGAAGCTGGGATGTCTGGCGATGAACGTTTAATCCGATTAGCATTATTTGATCTTTTATGGTTAGGAACACGTGGAATCGAATGTCCATTAAATGTGGACCAGCACTTAATGACCCAGCTGATTGACACCTACAAAGATTATTTTCCATTATCAAGAACTTACTTTGGTAACCAAGAACTGAAACTCTTTACTTGTATTTTTATCATTCGTATCAAGAAAAAGAAATTTGCTAAATACGATCCGCGCTATAATTTCTTAATGAAGGATAATCCTTATTACGATTTTACTTCATTGCGTGACATTATCGATGTACCAATGACGACACGTCAATTGAAAGGTGAATCTAGTTTCATTTATTTCTTGGCTCATTATGCTCCATTTTACACGATACGAGACGATCAAAGTCTGAAACAAACGATTCATGATTTTGATGCTCGACCAAATCCTGTCAATGAGTTTGTCGTTGAATTCCGAAACTTTGCTAAAAAAGCCTTGTTCCCTGACCGTCCGGAAGTAATGGATGATCCATTGGTTGTAGCTAATTTATTAAATATTACATTTGGCTATTTCATTTTCCGTCAACCATTTCCTAGCATGATCGAATTAGTGATGAATCCTCATGAAAAACAAACACGTGGTGAGTACATTCTTTTCCAAAACATTCAAAACTTCATGCAAATGGCTAAAGATAATCCATCATACAGCTTTATGAGTTCTGTGCATCCTTATCTTACACGTGCATTTAATCGTTTATTGCTACCTTACTTTAATCAATTCCCTTATGCGAATAATCTTAAAATAGGGATTGCTTTAGAACATAATGCGATCTTTGTTCGTGACTTGTATCGCTTCTTAGAAGATTTGCGCTTTATTGATGCAGAGCCTTATGACATCTCACTAAAAGAAGATTACGACTTGATTATCAGTTCGTCATCCTTATTGAAAAAAGAGAAACCCAATCTACCTTTGTATCAACTAGATTTTCCTTATACTAAAAACGAATTAATTCCACTATATATGGAATTACGAAATATTTACGACAAGAAAAACCGTGTATATGAATAGAAAAACAAGACTGGATCTTAAAATGCGATCCAGCCTTTTTTAATTATTCGCTCTTTCTTTTACGAGACCAAATCATAATTACAAGAAGAATGATTACTACACCTATAATCATCCAAATTGCTTGATTCTTATCATTCGTTTGTGGGTACATCTTAGCATCTGTTTTACCTGTTCCACCCTTTGTAGTTGGCAAATGATCCTTTGGTGTATCCGATGTTGGTGGTGTTGGTGTATGACGATTAATAATCGTATGTCCTTCTACTAATGATTGATAGCCTTTGGGAACATTTAATTCTTTGACTGTATAATCGTAACGATCACCCTTACGATCATATTTAGCTAATTTCTCAAATCGATAGTGCCACTTCTCTTTAGCAGAAGTTTCTGTTTGAGCAATTTGCTTCCCATTTTGCAATAGAACAATCGTCACTTTTGTAGGCCGTATTTTATCTCGATCATCTTGGTCATCCCAAACTTTATCTCCTGCAAAAGAAGTTGTAATTAATTTGTTAGTGATATCCATACCAGCTTCTGTGGCTTGATAATTTTTTGGTACATCTAATTCTTTAATGGTATAAACATATTTTTCACCTTTTGTATCTAGTTCAGGGAGTTTATCAAAGGCATAACTCCATGTTCCGTCTTCGTTCACTTTAACTTCTTGGATGTATTCGTCTCCCGACATTGCTTTTCCATTTTGTAGTAATTGGACTTTGATACTTGTTGGACGACTATTAAATTTATTGTCTTGGTCATCCCATTGTTTCTTACCATCAACGGTAATAACTCTTAACGTATTATTCATAGTTGTTCCAAGATTTTCTGATGTGTAGTTAGGTGTAATTACTTTACCAGCTTTTTTCAATACTTCTTGGACATCATACGTATAGTCATTTCCTTGAGCATCTTTGACTGGTAACTTATCAAAGGTGTAACTCCAATCATTTCCAACTGCAACTTTAATTGACTTGGTTACCGCTTTTTGATTGATATCCATAAATGCTCGTTCTTGACCATCTTGTTTATACATTAAATTAAATTCAATTTCATCTGGACGTGAATTATATTTATTATCAAAATCTTCCCAATGTTTCACTACTCGTACTTGTTTAGTAATCAAAGTATTCTTAACAGTTAGTGGATCAACTTGACTAGCTTGATAATTGCTGTCTTTAGACGTTTCTTTCACTGAGTAACTATACACATTTCCAGTACTATCTTTTTTAGGTAAGTTTTTAAATGTGTATGACCAACTGTCAGCTTTACTACCAGCTTTGATCGTCTTAGTATAATCAGCACCCGGCATAGCTTCAGCATCAGATCCTGCAACTTGACGGAACAATTGTAATGTAACTTCTGGTCTTTCAAAGGCTTGATTCCCTTGATCATCCCATTGCTTATTGATCGTCACATCGGTAGTTTCTAAGATGTTTTCGATTGATAAGCTATTATCTTTCGCCGAATAATTTGGTGTTGCTTGATAGTTTTTTTGAATATTTATTTCTTTAACTTTGTAATGCATCTCGTTGCCGTTTTGATCATACTTAGGTAAGCCACTAATCGTTAACGGACTAAACTGATGTTGTTCATTACCTTTGATCGTATATTCTCCAGATGATCGATCGGCAGTCCCAAATTTTTCAGCATCGGCTTCATCTTTGGTCCATGCATAAAGTTGGAAGGTAATTTCATTAGGACGTGTATTGAATTTATTATCAAAATCTTTCCATGTTTTATTGACTGTTACTGCGACGGTATTCAAGTTATTCGTCAAATGGCTGATACCAGCTACAGCAGCGACCGTTACTTGCTGTTCGCCCTCATTAGCACCATTTGGTGTGTAAGTATTGGTTGATAATTCTTCTTTCACCCCATATTGAACTTGATTTTGTTCTTTATCGTAAACGGGTAAATTATCAAAATCACCTTTCCAATTGTTCGCTTGATTTAATTCAATCGATTTGTCTGAACCAAATACTTCTTTAAAAGTTTTCCATCCATTTGCTTGTTTGACCATTAAAGTAGCAGTTAAATTTTTAGGGCGAGTTTTATACGTATTGTCTTGGTCATTCCATGTCTTATCTACGCTAACTTTAGTTGTTGCTAATTTATTAGCTAGATCCATCCCCGTTACTGTAGAAGTATAATTTTTATTCTCTTCAATTTCTTGAACACTATAGTTATACTCATGACCTGCTGAATCATATTTTGGTAATCCTGTAAACGTGTAATCCCACTTACCATTTTGATCAACTTTTACTTCTTTTGTATATTCTGCACCTGTCATTGGTGTCTTGTCTTGTAATAATTGAACCTTGATACTGCTTGGACGCAAATTATATTGGTTGTCTTTATCATTCCATGTTTTTTCACCAGAAACAGAAGTTGTTTTTAGCGTGTTAGTAATATTATTTCCGTTAGTTTCTGCTTGATAATTAGCAGCTACGTTGGTTTCTTTTACCGTATAGTTATAACGATGACCACCTTCAGCGATCACTGGTAAATCAGTAAATTCATAACTCCAATTATCGGCCTTTATAACGTTCTTCGTAGCATACACCTGACCGTCTTGCATCAACTGAACATTCACACTATTTGGACGACTGCCAAATTTATTATCCGCATCTTTCCAAGTCTTTGTTCCTTTGATCGTTGTAACGATTCGATTATTGGTAACAACAATCGGTGTATCTGAACTTGTAAAAGTTTGTTCTTTTCCTGATTGATCTGTATAAACAATTTTCCCTTCATCTGTTACCTTAATTCCGGTCAATTCATACGAGCCTTCATAGCCAGTCGGATTTTTAGTTTCTTTGATTTTATACGTATGATTAGCTTGCAACTCAAAATCAACTAATCCATGTTCATCCGTAGTTTTTATTTTAACTATTTTTTCGGACGCATCAGTTGTATCGATTAACGTAAAGTCTGCACCTTTTAACTTCTTATTATCAGCAGATTCTTTTTGTAATTCGATTTTGCCTTGATTAATCGTATTTTTGACAGTTGTTTCTGTCGTTTCCCCAGCTTTCACTGCGATTGCAGTATCGCTCGTTGAAACATGATAACCTTCTGGCGCGCCAACTTCTTTTAAGACATAATCGCCAGGGATCAATGATGGTATAGTTACTACCCCTTGGTCATTCGTCGCAAAGGTATCAATAGATTCACCTAAAGCATTTTGAGTGACTTTTTTACCATCTTGATAAAGTTCAAATGTTGCCTTTGCTAATTTGATGCTTGGATCGGTACTATCGACTTTAGTTAAAGTGATTGCTCCGACTTTAGTGTTTTCTAATGTTACTTCTTTAGGACTATCTTTTGCTGTGTTTTCATCAATCGTTACTAATTTACCTTTTTTTAGTTCATTACTGATATAGTAACCATCAGCTGCTTTTGTCTCAACAATATAATAGTCTCCATAGGTTAAATTGCTAAATAGAATTTCTCCGTTTTCGTCCGTAGAAACATTCTCTCTAACAGCATTTCCAGCTGCAACTTCTCCTCGATATAATGAAAATTGAGCGTCTTTGATTGGGGCATTTTTTTTGTCACTATTTACTTTTTTTAATTTTAAAGATCGTACTTCCCCCTGAGCAGTCCCTCCCGCAGCGGGCACTTTAACTGTGATCGCTGCGTTTGATTTACCAGTATCTGCTTTGACATTGTCACCGGTGATCGTCGCCGTGTTTGATACGGATAAATCAGCATTTGGGTTTCCTATAAATAGAAGTGACATATCATAAGTCACTGTATACTGATCTGTTATATCACCAAAATCGATACTGAATTCTTGCTCAGCGATACTTGTTTTAAATTGTGTAGTAACATCTTCGCCTGCACTATTAGTTATTTTCAATGTTTCTGGTAACATTTTCAAATAGTGCCAATCACTATCGACTAAGCGAACATTCTTTAAAGGTAATTTCCCAGGATTTACCGTTACAGCATAATGGACAGTATTACTATCCTTTGCTGGATCATATGATTGATTTTTCGAAACATAATTTTCATTCTTTGTATATTCAACTGTTGCCTCAGCTGAGGATGGTTTGTTTAGATTATCTGTATACTCTGCCGTATTTTTAGCAGAACCTACTGCCAGCTGGTCTTTTTCAGTATTTACCTTAGTTGTAAATACGATTTTATAGTTATCTTTTGCCCCGGCAGGAAATCCGCTAACGGTTAAAGTCTCATCCTTATACTCTGTTTTAAGTCCGGTAACTTCCTTGCCAGAACTATCCTCTACTTTAGCATCATTGTTATATGTTTGGTCTGCAGGGATTTTATCAGTTAACTTGCCATCTTTTCCATAAGGCACATTTCCGGTATTAACATTGATTTCCCAGCCGACTGTATTATTGACAGCATTATAGGTGCCACCTTTACTTAACGAGATCGCTTGACGTTGATCACCTGGCGTTTTGAAGTCGTTTTTTGCATCATTAGTCCATGTTTTTCCATTTTGAGTGTAGTGATAAACCGCAGTATTAGAAATATCCTGATCCAATTTACTTGCAGCATAGGTTCCACTATAAGTTATGATAAATTCACTAGTTGTTTTTTTCTTATAATTGAGTGTAAAAGATGTATCACTGTAGTCAATAGTAAAATCTTTCGATACTTCTTTCGGTGTACTTTCACTTTTCTCGACTTCTTCGATTTTGATATCACCTTTATTGTATTTAGCATTTTTCAATGTATCGACTACTTGCCAACTATCGATTGACTGGTGTGCCGAATTCACTTTAACTGTCCAAGTCACTTTTCCATCATTTTTATCGGTAGAAAGGGTTGTTCCATTACCTCCTTTATCCGAAGTTTTTACGATCCCTGAACCAGGATTTTCAAATTTATTCTTAGCTTCATTCCCCTGATTATGCCAATTGATTTTGTTACTATATGTTGTACCAGTTCCAGTTACCGATGTATGCAACGTCAAATCAAAACTATCAGAAATACCTTCCGGAAAGACTAAAGAATAAGTTTGGTCATTATCTTTAGTTAAACTAATTGTTTTTCCTTCGTTCTTTCCATTTGCTGTAAATTCTGCTTGAAGTAGCGTTTGTAAAGCCTCTTCATTGATCGTATCTCCTTTTTCATCTGTCAACGACTGACTTTGGCCGATTTGATCAACAAATTTAGTTCCGGCTGGAAGATCGATTCCTGATTTTCTGAATGCTATTGTCCAATTAGCTACTGATTTATCGCCAACTGGAATAATGCCTGTGCCGGACTTAGCAATTGAACTAGCAGATTTAAATGTTACTGTAGCATCAGCATTTACATCACCTGTTTCTACTGAAGATAGATCTGCACTATTTTTTACCGCTGCTGTTAATTGCTCTGGATCTTTGATAGAAGAATATTGATTCAAATCCACATCTGTATCGAAAGTTATCACATGCGCCTTTTTACTAGTTGGTAAATTCAAAGTTATTTTTTTATCAGTTATTTCTGGTTCAGTTATGTCCTCTGATTTTTCAGTCTCTTTAATCAAGGTTCCATCCTTTAATGACACATCATAGGAAACAACTTTCAAATTACCTTTGTAAGTAACTCCAGCTGGTAATGTGTCCGTCAAAACACCATTTGTCATTACATTTCCGGTTTTATTAGCGGTTATTTCCCAAGTCACAACGGCTTGATTATCTTTAATATCCTTATTATCTGTTTGACTAACTACTCTTTTAGACAAAGCTTTTGCATCAGGAACAGTAATAATTGGTACGACCACTTTATCATCGTCTGTAAATGGAACAGTGATTTCAGTCTTACCAGGATTATCAATTTGCATTTCATTAACGACACCAGCTACATTCAATGTACCTTTTATCCCTGAGTTAGTTTCTACAGCCTTGGTAAAAGTAATTTTTGCAGTACCATCTTTATTGATAGTAAAGGTTCCAAAGGTATTCCCATTGCTATCTGACAAATTACCTGACAACATTTCAGCGGTGATCGTAAATTTATCTGGTATTTTAAAATTAAAATAATCGCCGGCCTTAATATTTTTGCGTAAATCCTCTGGCAAGCTCCAGTTATACTGTAAAAGTAAATTATCATTTAACTGGATATCGGCTTGATCAATCGTTTTTCCATCTTTAGTTAAAGTAGCACTGTCAAAAATCGTTTTCCCATCGGTTTTGCTGACTACCATTTTATTGGAACCTGGAAGTGTTGTAATATCTCTCGCAGTCTCTTCACTGGCTGCTGCACTTGCCACTCTTACTCTACGTTCTACTTTTGCAGCTGCTTTAGTATCTGCTGTAGTTTCTTGAGTCTTTGTTTCACTTGTAGCACTTGAATTTGAAGTAGCTGAGGTTGAATTCGCGGGCAGAGTAGTTGTAGTATTTTCTGTCTTAGATTTTTTTGGATTATTTTCAACAACAGTAGCACTGCTTACTTCAGTCGTTTGATCAGCAGCATTTGTACTCACGCTATTAGCAATGCTGCTTTTACTTTCAGTTGTTTGTGTCTCTTTAGCTGGAATTGAAACCACAATAGGTTCTTGATCAGCTAATAAATCATTTTTTGTTCCATCTGTTTGGAATTCATTTTCCAATGCTTGAATCGATAAACTTGTTATATATGCCGTTTGAAAAAAGATTTTCCCTTGGCTAGCTTCTTTGGTTGCTTTCGTTTGAAGAATAGTTGATTGATCCACGTTTGAAGTATCCAACGCGAATAGATTGCTAGGATCACTGGTGATCTTTTCAGGAACTAACATTTGATTGGCAGAATTTATACGAAAACCAATTTGTCTTGCTAATTCGCTCGTAATTTTTGAATACTCAATAGTCCAATCTAAATGCTTCTGATCAGGGTCTTCTTCGTAAGACACCTTTGCACTTCCATATTGATTTTCAAATAGTGTCGTTGCTGGTGAAGTCGTTGCTGCAACAGCTTTGATTCCAGTTGTTACATAATTGATGAACGGCAATAATGTTACTAAAATTGTGAACAAAGTAACAAAATATGTCGATGTTTTTCTTTGACTATTCATTTTTTTCCTCCATAAAAAATATAGTATTATTAAAAACACTATATATTTTATGACTGCTTTCATTTACTAGCAATCACATTTGTTTACTAATAAATAATAAATATTTATTTTATACAAAAACAAATGAATAAACACATAATAGACTAGTTATTTTTTATTTCAATAGTATAAAAACGTTTTTTTTAGCAATGAAAACCTTCTATTTTATTGCTTTTTCCACATGTTTTTTTTATCCTGGAATAACATTCATCTGGTGGTGTTTTTTTTAATTATTCTGATTATTTTGTTTTTCAACATATTATAATTTTTAATCAAATAAAACTATTTTTTTATTTTTATTAGGAATTCACTTTCGACTACAATAGCAAAAAAATGAATGTTTATGGGAAAATTAACGGATAATCCAGTTTCAAGTTGCTACATAATTTATTTCTATAATTAAAATTAATAAATTCGCTATTCTTTCATCATATTTAATTCATAAGTCGTTGCTATTATGTATTCATACCAACAAACAACCCTAACACTTTTTCATTTTTTAACTCCTTTGCTCATCGGCCACCCACCGGTGAGCTCTTTTTATTTATAATATTTTTTCGAATATAATATAATTTCAAATTCTTTATATAAATTTCAATATTTGCATAATCGTTGTTCACAATTTCTTCACAACTCGTTGCTATTATATAGACATACCAACAAACAACCCTAACACTTTTTCATTTTTTAACTCCTTTGCTCATCGGCCACCCACCGATGAGCTCCTTTTTTTTTCAGCTACTTTTTTTACATTTAAATTCTTAATTTTTCTTTATTGTTTCTTTGATTTTAATGCACTTGTTGTTCATTCTTTATTCACAACTCGTTGCTATTATATATTCATACCAACAAACAACCCTAACACTTTTTCATTTTTTAACTCCTTCGCTCATCGGCTACCCACCGATGAGCTCCTTTTTATTTATTGAGACACAAAAAAACTAGGACCTGATTGAGGTCCTAGTTTTTTTTGTGCGCTCTATTTTTTATGTGTTTCAAATAATGGACTAACTGGTTTGTTTTCATGGATCCGTTTGATCGCATCACCCATTAATTCACCAACACTGATTTCATCGATTTTATCGATTTTGCGTTCGTCTGATAAATAGATAGAATCAGTAACAACTAAATGTTCAATTGCTGAATCTTGGATACGTTGCATCGCTGGACCAGATAAAACAGGATGTGTACATGAAGCATACACTTTTTTAGCACCTGCTTCTTTTAAGGCATTCGCAGCTAACGTGATCGTACCTGCGGTATCGATCATATCATCGATGATCACACATGTTTTGCCATCGACTTTACCGATGATATTCATAACTTCTGCAACGTTCGCTTTAGGGCGACGTTTATCGATAATCGCGATTGGAGCTTTTAAGAATTCTGCTAATTTACGTGCACGTGTTACACCACCGTGGTCTGGTGAAACAACGACAACATCATCTCCGCAAATTTCTTTTTCTAAGAAATAATCTGCAATCAATGGTGCACCCATCAAATGGTCAACAGGAATATCAAAGAATCCTTGGATTTGCGATGCATGTAAGTCTAATGTTAACAGACGTGTTGCACCTGCTTTTTCGATCATATTGGCTACAAGTTTCGCAGTAATTGGTTCCCGTGCGCGCGCTTTACGGTCCTGACGGGCATAACCGTAATAAGGCATTACGACATTGATTGTTTTTGCACTCGCGCGTTTCAAGGCATCGATCATGATCAATAGTTCCATTAAATTATCATTTACCGGACTACTTGTTGACTGAACGACATAGACATGGCAGCCGCGAATACTTTCTTCAATATTTACTTGAATTTCTCCATCACTAAATTGTGTAACAGAACTCTTTCCTAGTTCTACACCAACTTCTTCAGCAATCTTTTCAGCCAATGGGCGATTAGAATTCAAAGCAAAAATTTTCAATCTTGGATCAAAATAATGTTTCGACATGGGGACCTCCACTTTCTTTTTAAGCATACGTACCGATTATATACCATTTCAAATAAAATACTAGTCATTTCCATTTAAGAAATCAAGAGATTTCCCTTAGAATGGCAAGTGATCCGCGTAACCCGCTTTGTTTACTTGACGAGCACGAGCAATTGCCATGTCACCTTCTTGGATATCAGAAGTGATCGTTGAGCCTGCGGCAGTCACACTATTTGCTGCAATAGTAACTGGTGAGATGATATTGGTACTTGATCCAATAAAGACATGATCACCAACAGTTGTATGATGTTTGTTTTTTCCGTCGTAGTTAACAAAAACAACTCCACAACCGACATTGATATCTTTTCCAAGCGTCGCATCACCGACATAGGTCAAATGGCCGACTTTGGTATTTTCACCAATCGTTGCTTTTTTGATTTCTACGTAATTTCCGATATGTGCATGCTCGCCGATATCTGCTTGTGGACGTAAATGAGCATTTGGTCCTACATCAGCATATTTACGGACGATACATTCTTCTAAGACAGAAGATTTGATTTCTACATTGTCTTCAATAGTGCTATCAACAATTTTAGAATGAGCACCAATCACACAATCCGCACCAATTACTGTATTTCCTTGGATTTGTACGCCTGGTTCAATCACCGTATCTGAACCAATTTCGATTCCTGCATCGATATAAGTCGTAGCTGGATCAATAAATGTTACCCCGTTGACCATATGTTGTTTATTGATACGGCGACGCATAATCTCATTTGCATTGGCTAAAGCGATTCGATCATTCACGCCAAGTGATTCTTCAAAATCTTCTGTTTGATAAGCAGCAACTGTTTGATCTTCATTTTTCAAGATCTCAACAATATCTGTTAAGTAATATTCTCCTTGGGCATTATCAGTCCCAATTTTTTCTAGAGCAGCAAACAATTGTTCATTATCAAAACAGTAAGTTCCAGTATTGATTTCTTGTGTCAGTGCTTCTTCTGGCGTCGCATCTTTTTGTTCAACGATTTTCTCAACGATTCCCACATGATCCCGAAGAATACGTCCATAACCGGTTGGGTCCTCTGCGTGTGCAGTTAAAATCGTTGCACTGGCTTTTTTACCTAAATGGTAATCAAAAAGGTTGTTTAACGTGTGTGTCGTTAATAATGGTGTATCACCACTAATGACCAACGTCGTTCCTTCTTTACCTTTTAAGAATTCTGCGGCCTGCATCACTGCATGTCCTGTTCCTAATTGTTCCGCTTGTAACGCATATTGACTCCGTTCGCCTAATTGTTCTTTTACCATTTCAGCACCGTGACCTACGATCGTAACGATCTCAGTCGGCTCTGTTTCTACCACTCGTTCAATGATATGCTCTACCATTGGTTTACCGGCTACCGGGTGTAATACTTTGTATAATTTTGATTTCATGCGAGTTCCCTTACCCGCTGCTAAAATAATCGCGTAACGATTTTCCAAAAGAAGTCACTCCTAATTGTTTGATTATATTTTTTTTGAAAGAAGAAAATCTGACTTTATGTTGATAAATGCATAAGCTAAAGTCAAAATGCTTTGCTAGTTATGATAGATACTCTTACTATTTTACTAGCTAAATAAAAAAAAGGCTAGCTTCCAATTTTTGCTCCCTATAAAAATTATCAGAGCAGTCAATGGAAAACTAACCTTTTAGAGGCGATTATTCTTTATCAAAACAATTTCCTGGTACAACTGTGATCGTTTTTGTACTTGTATCCACATCTTGAACGAATAACAATGAATTGTAATCGTCGATTGCTCGTTCGCCTTTGAATTTAGATTCTGCAAAAACTGTGATGCCGACTAATTCAGCTTCAAATTCTTCGATCAAACTCTTCATTCCGTTGACGGTTCCGCCGCCCTTCATAAAGTCATCCACGATCAAGACTCTTGAACCACGTTTCAAACTACGTTTAGACAGCTCCATCTTCTCGATACGTTCAGAAGAACCAGACACATAATTGACACTAACTGTGGAACCTTCTGTAATTTTTGAATCACGTCGAACGATGACGAATGGTGCATTCAAATAATAAGATACCGCCTGAGCGATCGGTACACCTTTCGTTGCAACGGTCATTACAGCATCGACTTTTTTATCCAAGTATTGAGCGGCAATAATGCGGCCAACTTTACGTAATAAATCTGGTTGCCCCAGCATATCAGATAAATAAACATATCCACCGGGTAATAAACGATCTTCTTCTGACAAACGTTCAGCTAAAGATGCAATATATTCTTTGGCTTCTTCATCCGTGATACTCGGTGTGAAGACGACCCCTCCAGCAGCTCCAGGGATCGTTTCTAACAAGCCTGTTCCACGTTCCTTGAAGGTTTTCTTTACGATCGCTAAATCTTCACTGATCGAAGATTTTGCTGAACCATAACGGGCGGCAAAAAAAGTCAATGGGATCAAATCATGTGGATGATCCAATAAATATTGTGTCATGTCGATTAAACGTTCACTTCGACGCACTTTCACGTAATCCACTCCTATTTCATATTAAAGTAATTATTTTTTGATGTTCAATTTATCTCCCTGCTGCTTTTATCAAAGCCCGGGTAACCAAATCTGATTTATCGTTTTTCATTATAAGGGTTTAATCAATAAAATTCGAGTATTTTCTTGTTTTAAAGTGAAAAAGTTCGGAATTTATTAATTATTAAGCAAAAAAAGAGGAAAAGCTTTCGCTTTCCTCTACTTTTGTAACTGTTTTCGTTGGAATAAGATTCTCAACTGACGAACGCCGTTGACTAGCAAGAATAATACGATAAAGCCTAAAGTAATCGTAGCACCTGGTGGTGTATCTAAATAATACGAACCAGTCAGCCCGCCGATCATTCCGATAAAACCGACTAAAACACTAACTAAAATCACAATATTGAAACTTTTTCCGACTCGCATACCCACAGCTGCGGGTAATACCATGATAGCCGAAATCAGTAACGCACCAGCAATCGGGATCATGACTGCGATTGCTACACCAGTCACGATGTTAAAAATCATTGACATCGTGCGAACGGGTAGGCCATCAACTGCTGCAATATCTTCATCAAAGGTTAACACGTACATTGGTCGTTTAAACAAGAGAAATAAAATTCCGACTAAGACAAATAAAATTCCTAGAAAGACAACTTGTTGCCATGTAATCGTTACGATCGAGCCAAATAGATACGATTGGATACTGACCGCAGAGTTTCCCGGTGCTAAACTCATCAAGACTAAGGCAACAGCTAACCCTGCTGCCATTAAGATCGCAATCGATATCTCTGAATAGGAGCTGTACATATTTTGGAGATACTCCATAATGATCGCTGCGATCACAACGACTAACAATGTCGTTCCTGTTGGATTTAAGTTTAAGAAAAAGCCTAATGCTACACCGGCTAAAGAGACATGTGACAATGTATCCGCCATTAATGATTGACGACGGATCACTAGAAAAACACCTAACATTGGAGCGATTCCCGCAATAAAGATCGCCGCTAGAAAGGCACGTCTCATGAATTCATATGAAAGCAACGCCATTGTGAGTTCTCCTTTCGTACCAATCGAATATGACGATCAATATATTCTTTTGTATCATCATGGTCATGGGTGATCATTAAAATACTTTTTCCATGAGCATGGGCACTGTGTCGCAACAATTCATAAAAATCATTTCGTGATTTTTCATCCATCCCAGTTGTTGGCTCGTCTAGAATGAATAAATCGGGATCCTTTGCAAACAAACGCGCTAAGCTGATCCGTTGTTTTTGACCACCGGAAAGCTCACCGACTTTTTTGTTACGCATATTCCACATATCAACTGATTCCAATGCTTTTTTTACATGAGCATGATCACGTGCAGATAATTTTTTAAACCACTTTCCTTGAGGATAGCGGCCAGATTCGACTAACTCTAAAACGGTACTAGGAAATCCGACGTTAAATGAGGCTACTTGTTGGGGGATATAGCCGATGCTTAACTTTTTACCTTCTGCATTTTTTTTAGCGATAGTTACCTCTCCACTACTAGGCTTCAACAATCCTAGTGTCGCTTTGATCAATGTTGATTTTGCGGCACCGTTTTCTCCGGTCAAAATGACAAATTCACCTGGGTCTACATGGTATGAGACATCTTCTAATACCGGTTCATTGTCATAGTAAAACGAGAGATCTTTTACCTCGATATACGACATGTTGTTTCTCCTTTTCTACTGATAAAAAAATTTTACTAAAACAAAAAGTTGTACTACTCAAACCACTAATTAATTTTGATGTGGCTCGAGTAGTACTTCTATTTTATATTAAAATTTTGTGTTGTCTAAGTATAATACTTTTATTTTACACTTTCTTTTAAAGCATTCAAGTTGTCTTGCATAACAGTAAGATATGTTTCACCATTTTTGATTTGTTTATTGGTTAAACTTTCTAATGGATTTAAGACAGTTAATTTCACGCCTGTTTCTGATGCTAATGTTTCAGCAACTTTTGATGACGCATTTTCTTCAAAGTAAATTACTTGAACATTATTTTTTTCAACATATTCTTTTAATTCGCTCAAACGGCTTGCTGAAGGTTCTTGGTCTGGTGAAATACCAGCGATTGCTTCTTGTGTTAAGCCGTATTGTTTAGCTAGGTAACCGAACGCCGCATGTTGTGTAACGAATGATTTATTTGATACATCTTTAAAGGCTGTTTGGTAATCTTGATCTAATGCTTTTAATTTCTTGATATAACTTGCCGCATTTTTTTCAAAGGTTGCTTTATCATCTGGATATTTTTTGCTTAATTGATCACGAATAGTTTCAACTTCTTTGATAGCTAAAACAGGATCTAACCATACATGAGGGTCCATTGTATTCGCATCTGTTGAAGCTTCGATAGATGATGAATCATCTGATCCGTCTTCTTCAGCAACACCATTCATCAAAGTAATACCTTTTGAAGCTTCAATCACTTCTGTTTTATCTTTATCGACTGAATCAATATCAGAAGCCCATTTTTCTAAAGCTGAACTATTATATACAAAAACATCCGCTTTCGAAATTTTAGCTAAATCTTTAGCTGAAGGCTCGAAATCATGGGGTTCTGTTCCTGCCGGGATGATTAAGTCTACATCCCCTTTATTTCCAACTACCTCTTTGGTAAATTCATACATTGGATAAAAAGTTGTTTCTACTTGAATTTTTCCATCATCAGATGACGCTTCTTTTTTACTTTGACCACCACAAGCTGTTAATACTACAGATAATAGCACAGCTCCTGCTAGAAGTAGTCCTTTTTTCATTTTCATCTTTCTAAGCACCTTCTCTTCTTTTTTAAGACAAGAATAAATCTAACAAATGTTTTTCTATTCGTCAATACAAATCGTAAAATTTACGATTTAAAACGCTAAAAACTTGTTAAACCGTAAAATAAATGTCTTAGCAGTCATATGAATAACGGTACCTGTATTCGCTTCAATGTCGAAAAATCGTTATTTTATTAACCATAAAAAAAGTAGATCACTAGGACCTACTTCAATGTCCGAACCAGATAGACTTCCTCACAAAAACCTTTTAGAGCATTCATCACATGCTTTGCTCGTGAATATTTATGACACAAAGCATAGACAGTCGGACCGCTTCCGCTCATCATCGCGGCATCCGCTCCGTATTTTAGCATTCGGTCTTTTAATTGCTGAATCACCGGATGCTTTCTGATCGTAACAACTTCCATTGAGTTACCCAAATTTTGAGTCATTTTTTGGTAGTCTCCTGCTTCGATAGCTGAAACCAACGCTGAAATATCAGGGTGGTACAAATCTTCCATCACGATCTGAGCAAAAATTGCACGGGTAGAAACACTCATCCGCGGTTTAACTACTACGACCCAGCATTGCGGCATTGGGGCAATCGGGGTAACTTTTTCACCGAAACCCTCTACTAAAGAAGTCTGACCATACACACAATAGGGAACATCTGAACCGACTTCAGCACCAAGACTCGCAAGTTCTTCCATTGATAAACCCAAATCCCATAAGCGATTAACTGCTCGCAACGCAGCAGCTGAATCAGTAGATCCACCACCTAAGCCGGCTGCTACGGGAATTTCTTTATGAATTTTAACTTGTAAACCTTGTTTTATCCCAAAGCGTTCTTTAACTAATTCCAATGCTTCATAGACATGGTTCTTTTTATCCGTGGGTAAAAAAGCCTTATTTGTTTCAATAATGATTTTATCTTCAGGAATTTCTTCCAAATATAAGCGGTCTGCCAAATCAATGCTGGCCATCACCATTGCCAGCTCATGTAAACCATCCGACCGTTTTCCGAGAATATCGAGGCCTAAATTGATTTTAGCTGGGGCTTTCTCCATAATTTCCATTTTCTCACCCATTCAAATTTTTCACTAGAAAATTCTAACATAGCCATTATCAAAAGTATAGATACTTCATTCTAGCATAGCTCCATTCGTTTCGTTGAATTTTTCGTCTTGAATAACTACAAGTAGAAAAGTGGATTTATTTATACAAAAAAGACGAACACAATGCTCGTCTTTTAAACTTCGATCATTTCATCAGAGATAGTGGCGCCTTTATTTTTCCCTCGTCCAATCAGCAACAATAATTGCATAGCGGAGAATAGAAAGCTACTACTCTTCATATAAGCAAAGTATCTTGGCTTCCATTGATCGACATAGATTGTTTTCTCTTCCGTTACTTGTTGGAAAGCGTAGATAGAATTCCCATATTTATAAATCAAATTCATGATTCGTTCACCTAGAAAAGCAAAAGATGTTTCCCCAACTTTAGCAAAAGGGGCCATTCCTTGGAAGGCTTCTTGATACCCTTGTTTTTTTAACTCATCCATCAAATGCAATTTCAAAAAAGTCGGCAATTCATTAGGAACATTATTTCTAAAGCGTAAAAGATCGAAAGAAGCTTTTTCCTGAGTCATGGGTTGTTCAGTAATAAAGCCAATAATTTTATTCTCAGGATCTCGTGCGATCCCAATGTGACTTGTACGTAGATACTCACGATCAAAACGTCCAACAGAGAAATATTTTTCTTTCTCGCCATTTAGCCATTCACGAGAAATCTCTTCTAATTCATCAAAAATCTCTGTAGGCAATTGTTCAAAATAAGAAAATTGATAGCCTTCGTTGGCCAACCGTTTGAATTCAAAACGATCCGAGAAAACATCATTTGGATGTTTCGTAAAATCGGTCACGCCTGTTTCACCGATTTTATCAAAGTGAAATCCTAAATCATGTAACAACAATACATAATCTTCGGATATTTTATAAAAAGCTAATTGATAGCCTAGGCGATCTGCTTGTTCCATAAATGCCAACGTCGCTGCTTGCCATTTATCAGGATTACCGATTGGGTCACCTAGGATGAAACATTTGTCTGCTCTGATTTGGAAACCAAAAACGATTTGGTCATTCCCATTCTCTTTATAATAGTAGTAATGGTACCCGGGAACTCTTAAATAATGACTTGCTGCCGTCCCGCCATATCGCTGAATCAAATAATTGAATCGTTTTTCATCCCAAACAGCTCCTAGTTGCTCTTCACTTTGAGTCAGGTAGTGGTACAAAATTGCTAAACATAGGATCGATAAAATCAAACCAATCAATCCTGAAAACCAAATTTCTTCAGAAGGAAAGGCAAAATATTTACTACTTAATCGCTCAGTGCTCCAAATTTGACCTCGATGATAGCCCGCAACCGCGTAAAAGATAAATAGGAGACCAAACAACGTACCATCAAATAAAATCGCGCCCCATGAATAGACAAGCTTTTGACGATAGAATTCTTTTCGCGACATCCAGACGATCAATAGAATCAATAGATATACCACAATCAAGCGAATCGATGCCGTTCGAGCGACGGTATTGATAATCCCAAAAATCAATAAAAGGATCGTTGGCCAAAAAGCGCGCTGAACTTTTTGTGAAATTCCCCGTGCAAAGCCTAGCAATAAAAAGCCAATCAATAAATTTAGCGTTTGATCTAAAAAATTAAAAGAAAACGGCAGCAATACTTGGAACAAACGACTAATGTTCGATAGATTCGTCAATGTCGATAATAAGATCATCATAATCGCTGCAAAATAGACAGCCGTTACTAATAATCCATGAGCAAATTTTTGCGAAATCAAGCGTGGTAAATTATCAAAATAGCGATTCATCTTAACGCTCGTATTCGTCAAGAAAATCACGATGCCTGTTACAAAAGGAATCAAATAATAAACGATCCGATAAAAAAGGATCCATACTACCGCAGTACTTTGATTAAGTCCAAGATGTCCAAGACCTAAAATCATCATTACATCAAATGTCCCAGCGCCTCCAGGTACCATTGTCAACATTCCTAGACCGATAGCTATCACAAATAGCGGATAGACATCGCCCATGTTTATCCTAGCACCCATCAAAAAACCGACCGCTAAAAATACCAACATAGCTCCCAACCATTGTCCGATAGAAGCTATAAATAATTCAACGATCTGTTTTAACTGAAATTCTTTAAACAGCGTTCGTCTGCGAGAATAGACAAACCCAAATAATACCGGTGCAAAAAGTCCACCAATTAATAACCAAATCCGATAACGTACAAAAGAATTCTGCGTCCGGAAAAAAAATAAATCCAGTGCTGTAAAAAACGCCATGATCGATAGGCCCGCTAACATAAAAATAGCAATTTTTGAGATCACGGCTAGAACTTTCTTTTTTTCCATTCCTTTGCCGTAAAAACTAGATCGAAGGCTTACTCCTACAATTCCACCGAAACCAGCTAAGTTATTGATCGTATTCGTCGTCCAAGCTGAAACAAACCATTCTTTACGCTCCATTCGTGGGCGGCCCGCTCTTTCTAAAGTAGTAATCGCCACATGATCATATAACAGCATCGGTAATACTCCACAAAGTCCTATCACAAACATCGCGAATAAAGAAAGCTGATTTTGTTGTTTGATCGTTTGCCAAACTGTTTGCCAGCTCATTCCGTGGGCAATATTTTTTACTTGATTTGCAACAAAAAATAAAACGATCCCAAAGAATATGATTTTAAGCAATGTTCCATGGCGTTTAAACCAACTAATAATAGTCGTCATTCTTTTTCTCCACTCTTCCTTATACTTAAGGTCTATTTTAAATGAAATCGTACTTTGACGCTATTCTTTTCCATCTTTATAAGAGTTTTAGAAAATAAAAAAAAACCTCATAAAGAGGTTTTTCTTTTATTTTGCATAATCAGTTGCTCGTGTCTCACGAATAACGACGACTTTGATATGTCCTGGATAATCCAGCTCATCTTCAATCTTACGACGAATATCGCGAACTAATCGAACAGAATCCAAATCGGAAATTTCTTCTGGTTTGACCATGACACGTACTTCACGTCCTGCTTGAACCGCAAAACTTGACTCTACGCCATCAAAACTATTTGAAATATTTTCTAAGTTTTGTAGACGACGAACATAGTTTTCTAATGATTCACTTCGAGCACCAGGTCTAGCAGCTGAAACGGCATCGGCAGCAGCAACTAAAACCGAAATAACTGAAGTTGCTTCAGTATCTCCATGATGAGAAGCAATCGCATTGATAACAACTGGATTTTCACGATACTTCGCTGCAAGTTCCGCACCGATCTCAACGTGAGAACCTTCGATTTCATGATCCAGTGCTTTACCAATATCATGCAATAACCCTGCACGTTGCGCTAATTGAACATCTTCGCCTAGCTCAGCAGCTAGGACACCTGTTAATTTAGCAACTTCTACGGAATGGTTCAATACATTTTGACCATAACTTGTGCGGAAATGTAAACGACCTAAGATCTTGATCAAATCTGGATGTAGCGTATGCGCACCAACTTCAAAAGCAGCTTGCTCGCCATATTCGCGAATTCGTTCATCCATTTCTTTACGAGATTTTTCGACCATCTCTTCAATTCGAGCCGGATGGATCCGACCATCTTGAATCAGTTTTTCCAATGTCATGCGGGCGATTTCTCGTCTAATTGGATCAAAACCAGATAAAACGACTGCTTCTGGTGTATCATCAATAATCAAATCAATCCCTGTCAATGTTTCTAACGTTCGAATATTTCGACCTTCACGACCAATGATACGACCTTTCATCTCATCATTAGGCAATGTAACGACTGACACAGTCGTCTCAGAAACAGCATCAGCCCCACAACGTTGAATCGCCATCGCTAAAAGATTTTTCGCTTTACGATCAGCTTCTTCCTTCGCACGTTGTTCAGATTCTTTGACCATAACAGTTAACTCATGGTTCAATTCCTCTTCTGTCGTCTTCATGATTATTTCTTTTGCTTCATCTTTAGTCAATGAAGCAACTTGTTCCAATTTTGTTTTTTGTTCTGTAATCAGTTGTTCTACATCTTTTTCTCGCTCGTCAATTAATTGTTGTCTAGCACTGATTTTTGTTTCTTTTTCTTCCAGTGAGTGCTCACGCTTCTCGAGAGAATCGTCTTTACGATCTAAAGTCTGTTCTCTTTGAAGCAAGCGATTTTCTTGTGATTTTAATTCTTGTTTGCTTTCTTTCAACTCACTTTCAACTTGTGCGCGATACTGCTGGTTTTCTTCTTTGGCTTCTAACAAAGCTTCTTTCTTCAAGGTCTCTGCTTCTTTGTTCGCATGTGCGATGATCCCTCTAGCTGAGTTTTGTGCTCCATCAATTTCTTTTTCATGACGTGATTTCGCGACCATTAAACCTAAACCAAGACCGACAATTAAACCGATGATAGCGAGGAGAATAGGAACTAACATTAAATCCACCTCCGTACTATCTTATTTACTTATCTGTAGTTTTTTGATAAACGAATGCTAAATTATCAATATGCCTACTTGCATATGTGTGTCTGCCACACAACTTTATTCTAATGTTTGTCTGATAGCGTGTCAACTTTATTTATCTTTTGTCAGGCTAAGAAATAAAGCGCTTAGCATTGTTGTGAAATATGACGAAAAAAGACGGTAATAACTGAGTGAATCCACTCGATTATTACCGTCTTTTTGTTTTTTATTCTTCAATCGGCAATTCTTCTTGGCCTACTTCTTCTACTTCTGGAAGTTCGTCACCAATACCGTAAGCTGCACGTACACGAGTGGCAACTTCAGCCATCATTTCAGGATGATCTGCTAAGTATTTCTTCGCATTTTCACGACCTTGTCCGATACGATCTTCTTTATAACCATACCAAGCACCACTTTTATCGATGATGTCTTGTTCAACAGCCATATCTAATAATTCGCCTTCTTGCGAGATACCCAGGCCATACATGATATCTACTTCTGCGACCTTGAATGGGGGCGCAACTTTATTTTTTACTACTTTGATTTTTGTACGGTTCCCTACGATATCCGTACCATTTTTCAATTGCTCTGCACGACGAACTTCTAAACGAACCGTCGCATAAAATTTCAATGCACGTCCACCAGGAGTTACTTCTGGATTACCGAACATAACACCGACCTTTTCCCGAATTTGGTTGATAAAGACTGCAATCGTCTTAGTCTTATTGATTGAACCAGATAGTTTACGCAATGCTTGTGACATCAAGCGAGCTTGCAACCCAACATGAGCATCACCCATTTCCCCATCGATTTCAGCACGTGGTACTAATGCCGCTACGGAGTCGATAACGATGATATCTACCGCACCACTAGAAACAAGCGCATCAGCGATTTCCAGCCCTTGTTCACCTGTATCTGGTTGTGACAATAGCAATTCATCAATATTAACACCTAAACGCTGTGCGTATTGAGGATCCAGCGCATGCTCAGCATCGATAAAGGCCGCTGTTCCGCCATGTTTTTGAACCTCTGCAATAGCGTGTAATGCCACCGTAGTTTTACCAGAACTTTCTGGCCCATAAACTTCGATGATCCGACCGCGGGGATATCCGCCTACACCTAATGCAACATCCAATGCTAACGAACCACTTGGGATCGTAGAAATTTGTTGGTCGACCTTTTCTCCTAATTTCATGATCGAACCTTTTCCGTAATTCTTTTCAATCTTCTTCATTGCAGCATCCAATGCTGCTTTACGATCATTAGCCAATAGCTGATCCTCCTAATTCTTATTGATGTATTCATCACAGTCTCAAGATGACAAGAAATAATTCTCAATGTATTTCCCATAGTTTATCTATCAAGACGTCCGTATTACAGGCGTCCAAATTCATGATAAACATCTCTATACTAAATATGTTTTCACATCATTAATGCTTTTTCAATAATCTCAGTTTATCGGGTTAGAAGTAAAAAAGCAAGTAAAAAACGAACAAACATTCGCATTTTTAGATTTTGTTTAGAATTGCTCGCCGAACCATGTCTAAGCCTTTCATCACTGAACTATGGCGGATATACGCACGGTCACGGCTGAAATGATTTTCGGTAACGATAGTTGCTTTTCCTTTTTGAGCCAGCGCAATAAATACCGTACCTTTAGCTTTCCCTTCTAATTCATCTGGACCAGCAACACCGGTGAAAGAGAGTGCAAAATCTGTTTTAGCCAAATCCAAAGCAGCTTCCGCCATTTCTTTGGCACAAGCTTCACTAACCACACCTTCATGTTCTAGTAGTTCAGGGTCGATTCCTAAGAAATTTGCTTTAGTTTCTTTAGAATAAGTCACAAAACCACCTGGAAACACTTCTGATACTCCTGAGATGTTTCCTAAAGTAGCTTGGAATTCACCGGCTGTCAGACTTTCTGCCGCTGTTAGATTGAGCTGATTTTCTTTTAGTAAATCTACTACGACTTCCGCCAAACTATTTTCTTCACCATAACCATAGAAAAAATCTCCGACTGTGGCTAAAATCTCTGACTCTGCTTGGTCTAATAATGCTTTTGCAGAAGTTTCGTCTGTTGTTTTCGCAGTGATTCGCAACGTTACTTCATTTGGTTTGGCATAAGGAGCAATTGTTGGATTTGTCTGATTCTCAATCAGGTCAGCTAAATCAGTTACTAATTTTGATTCTCCAATACCAAAGAACCGTAGAACTCTTGAAGTTAACTTTTCAATTGTTGGAAATTCTTTTTCTAATAACGGACGTGCTTGTTCAATAAACATAGGTTTTAATTCACTCGGTGGCCCTGGCAACAAAATATAATTATTTTTTTCTCCCTTATACAAGCAGCCAATTGCTAAACCAGTACGGTTAGGTAATGGAATCCCATCTTTCAATGTTTCTATTTGACGTAAATTATTGGGTGTCATCGTTGTTTGACGTTGCGCAAAAAATTCATTTAACGCTATTAATCCAGCTTCATTTTGTACTAATGGCACACCAACATGATCGGCTAAAACATTTTTAGTCAAATCATCATCTGTCGGTCCTAAACCACCGCATAAAATAATCAATTCACTACGTTGGTCTGCTAACTGAAGTAATTCTTCTAAACGTGCTGGATTATCTCCAACCACTGTATGGAAATAGACTTCGATTCCCATATCAGCTAATTTTTCTGATAAAAATGTGGCATTAGTATTTACCACTTGTCCTAATAATAATTCTGTGCCGACTGCAATAATTTCTGCTTTCATTGAATTCTCTTCTTTCTAAAGGTACGCTGTTTTTTTCAACTATAACAGAAAACCGTTGATTTAAGGAATGATTGACTGTCATATTTGTAAGTAATCGTCAAAATTTATTAGCTCAAAAACAAAAAAAGAACGATACTTTTCGTATCGTTCCAACTACTATTACATTGATCCTTTAAAAATCGAAGTATTTTTAGCAAAGTAATCATACCCTGAGTAAATAGTAAAGAATAAGCAAACATACAACATGATTTGATCCATCGGAATACCAACATAATTGAATGGTACATTATTCAAATAAAGCAAGACGATTCCGACCATTTGAGTAGCAGTTTTGATTTTCCCAGGCATTGCAGCAGCCATTACACCGCCACCCTGTTCTACGATCAATAAACGTAAACCAGTCACAGCTAGTTCACGACAAACGATGATCGCAATGACCCAAGAAGGTGCTTTTCCTTGTTCAACTAAAACAATAAATGCGGTCATAACCAACATTTTATCTGCTAATGGATCCGCAAATTTCCCGAAATTGGTTACTAAACCGCGGGCACGAGCGATTTTTCCATCTAAGTGGTCGGTATAGCTGGCAATCGCAAAAATAATCGCTCCGACTAGCTGCGTTATAGCTAAATTAGTATTTCCAGCTTGGATCGTTCCCCAATCCCAAGGTACTAAAACAACGATCATAAATAATGGAATCATAAAGATCCGTAAGACCGTCAATTTGTTTGGTAAGTTCATTGATGGTTCCCCCTATTTCTATTCCCTCGTCTTAAAGTTAAGACGCGTAAGCAATATTCAATGTAACATTTTTTTGTGTTGCAGAATCCGCTGGTTGAAAGTCTAGTGTTTGATCATTGACCTTCACTTCCCCATACTTTGCAATTCCTAAAGTGATGACTGCTTGAGCTGTATCTGCCGGTAATTCAGTGGTTTGTGATTCGTTTGCTTGTAACGTATATTGATAAATCAATGCATTATTGACCTGAACTCCGACCCACACACGCTCTTTTCCGGTAAATGTCAGTTTCAACGGTTTTTCCGCATGTTCGATTTTCATTGTTGCGGCACTTGTTGCATTATTTTCCATCGCAATCGACATTTTAGGTTTTTCTGGTTCTTTAGATGTTTCCGTCGTTGCTGCTGGTTGTGAAGATGACACTTTTGCAACTGAAGAAGATGAGACCGCCGAACGTTCCACTTGGACTGAACTATTCTCTGAAATCATTGCTGAAGACTGATGATCTAACCACGTCATATAACCAACTACCGAAATGATCGCTAGAGCGACCAATCCTAAGACAACCATTGGCAGCGTTGCTCTGAATTGAATTTTTTTAGGATCTTCTGCATGTTTATTTTTGCGTAGTTCCCCAACAGTTTCTAGTTCGGGGTAAGTTGGCTTCGGTTGATCTTTGCCATCCAATACATCGATCAAATGATTTCCATCAAGATTTACCTCGTCTGCGTATTGGCGAATAAACGTCCGCAAATAATAATCGCTCGGTAATTCTTGAAAGTCATTTTCTTCAATTGCCAGCAGATAACGTTTCTGAATTTTTGTACGCTGCTGCAATTCATCTAAACTGATTGTTTTATCGATACGAGCTTTACGCAACGTTTCTCCAATATTAATACTCGCCACTTGCTTCTCTACTCCCATTTCATTTAATGATCGTAATATCATTACGTCTATTTCTATTGTTTATTCAAACTATCAATTATTTTCCAATCAAAAATACCAGATTATTCTAACCAACCACCTGCTACAGGCAAGATGATTCCGGTCGTATAACTGGCTTGCGCTGAAAATAAATACGAACAAGCTGAAGCAATCTCTTCCGGAGCAGCTAAACGTCCCATCGGTATCTCGGCTTTCAATTCAGCTATTTCTTGATCAGTCCATGTATCGTTCATCTTCGTTTGGACAGCCCCCGGTGCAATTACATTTACTGTAATCCCCAATGTTGCCACTTCTTTTGCATAAGCCTTAGCAAAAGCTTCCTGACCACCCTTGACCGCACTATAGATAGTCTCCATACTGCTGCCACGGTGTCCGTAAACAGAACCGACAAAGACAACTCGACCCTTTTTACTTTGTGCTAATTTTGATTGTAACCCTTGCAATAAAAGCAACGGCGTCTTCAGATGGATCTGCCATAATGCATCCATCTGCTTGGTTGTTGTTTCTGGTAATAACTCATAGAATGTAAAACCAGAGGCAAAAACAATTCCATCTACTTGGAACAACTGGTCCAAAAAACTTGGAATAGTTGCTTCTTTTAACATGTCTAAGGATACCATAAAAAAATCTTGCTGGGGATAACGTTCCTGTAAGTCTGAAACGAAATTTAATACTTTTTGTTTTTGCTGATTATAATGGCAATACAATGACCATCCTTGATCTGCTAATTTTTCACAAATAGCCTGACCGATGTCCCCACTAGCTCCCAGCACTAATGCATAAGGCATTTTATGCCTCCTTCTCCATATAAAAACGTGTGAAGGCTTCTGCTTTGATCAACTGTTTGCCCGCAGCTAAAATATCATCCAATTGGATTTCCTGGATCACTTCTGGCATATCGAATAACGTCCATTCACCAAATAATGACTGCGTAAATTGATTGGCAACGTATTCCAATGAATTCAATGATTGGAAATACTTACCTAACATTTTTTTCTTTAACAAGACTAGATTTTGTTCATTGATTTCCGGATCTGTCTCAAAATTAAGTAAGATTTCAACCAAGCGATCTGCCAGTTTTTTAGGTTCCTCGGTGTCACCGCCAAAATCAGCAAAGTAAAATCCACGATCTAACGAAAAATCATAGCCAAAGCTATCATCCAATAATCCTGCATTATACAAACGCAGATAATTTTGTGACGTTGCACCTAACAACATTTGGAATAATAGGTCGGTTGAAAGCTTAAATACCAACCGATCTTTGTCTGCTTCAGGCAGCGCAGACACCCCTTTGATTCCTACGATAGCTTTTGGAATCGTGATTGGCATTTTAGCATCACTTTGTTTGATGATATCTGAAGTCAGCTCTTGTGGGAATCGACGTTTGATAGGTTCAGGTTTTACAAAATCTTTTTCTGCTTGATTTTTACGAATAAAGGTCATCAATTCTTCAGGTTCAAGTTTCCCCACTACGAACAATGTCATATTGCTTGGATGATAAAATGTATTGTAACAAGTATATAGATCTTCCGCTGTAATTTCTGCGATTGATTCCACTGTTCCTGCGATGTCGATATGTAATGGATGGTTCGGATACATATTCTTCAAAATCGCAAAAAATTGTTGCCAGCTAGGATCATCTTGGTACATTTGAATTTCTTGTCCGATAATTCCTTGTTCTTTTTGGACAGATTCTTGCGTAAAATAAGGTACTTGAACAAAATCTAGTAATGTTTCCAAATTCAATTCTAATTGATCAGTCGTTGAAAATAAGTAACTCGTTTTAGTAAAACTAGTAAATGCGTTGGCTGAAGCACCTTGCTCGCCAAATTTTTGGAAAACATCTCCATCTTCTTTTTCAAACATTTTATGTTCCAAGAAATGAGCAATCCCATCAGGGACTTTGATGAATTCACTCCCGCCTCGCGGTACAAATTCATTATCGATTGAACCATAATTTGTACTAAATAAGCCATAAGTTTTATGATAACCATCTTTAGGTAATAAATAGACAGTTAATCCGTTTGGCAAGACTTCTGTATATAATGTTTCATTGATTTGTTGATAGACTAACTTATCCATTTTGTTGACCTCCATCTAAAAAGAAGATTGCTTGTAATTGAATATTTTGTGCGACTTTTTGAACTTCTTCTGGAGTCACTGCAGCTAAGCGTGCTAACCACTCATCATCGGTCAATTCGCTTTGTGGCAACCATTGCACTAGATAGGTGGTCTCGATTGTATTTTGCATACTGTCTAACCCTAATAGATAATGATTTTTCAGCATAGCTTTTGTTTGTTGGAAAGCTAATTCCGTAAAATCTCCAGCTTGTAATTCTTGTAATTGTTCACGGATCAAACGCAGAACTTTTTCTCGATCTCCACTGTTAATCCCCGTTTGAACTTGCATATATCCTCGGAAAGTATCAAAAGAACTTGAAGCGTAATAAGCCAAACTAGCTTTTTCTCTTACATTCATAAACAGTTTTGAATGCGGGAAGCCCCCGAATAATCCGTTAAAGACCAGTAAAGCAAAGCGATCAGCATCCTCATAATAGATATCTGTTGCATATGCTAGGTTCAATTTCCCTTGTGTAACAGTTTCTTGGATTTGTTGTTCCCTAATTACATTATCGCTTGTTTGATGGTAATAAATAGATGGGAAACTAGTCTCACGATCAGTGAACGGCAGCTGCTTAAACAACGCAATAATTTGGTCTTCTTCTATATCGCCGATAACAAATAAATCGATTTGATCTTGTGTCAACATTTCTTGATAATACGCTGCTAAACTTTGGCTCGTTATTTGTTCAAGATCTGTTATAGTCCCAAAGCTTGGAAGTTGCTGCGCTTCATCCGTAAAATATGTTTCTTTGATTTTTAATGAGGCCAAAGTTTGTTTATCTTCATTCAGCGACTCAATATAACTTTTCAAATTTTCTTTTTCTAGTTGGAAAGTCTGCTCGTCAAAATGATCCGCTTGAATATTCGGATTAAAGATAACTTCTTGAAAGAACTCCACTGCTGCTGGCAATAGTGAGTCATCATCCACATATTTTCCATTCACAATCCCTAATCCTACATTCAGCCAGTGTAAGTTTCCCTTACGACCTACATTAAAACCAAAACTAGCACCATAAAGTTCTGCTAATTTCCCACTCAATTGACTTTGATCAGGATAGCTGGAAGAATTTGTTTCTAATAGATTTGCTAGTAAGGCTCGTTTAGTCATAACTTCTTTCGTTAAACGGGTCGTAAATCGTCCATAGATTTGAATCGTTTTATATTTTTTGGTCGGAATGATATGCAAACGCACACCGGTCTTTAATTCGATCATTGCAAAGCTCCTTATATGTATGTCTTTATCTTTTTTATGATCCTTATTCAAAAAGGATTTTTATCTTGCCATTAAGGCTAATTATAGCACAGGTAAGTAGTAAGAACTGGATTCAGAACTAAGCTCTAGGCTGTTTTATTTTAAAATTTATTCTTCTTTAGTTATACTAAAAAATAAGAACGGAAAGAGAGGAGTGACAAGATGATAAAAGAGTTCAAAGAGTTCTTGATGCGCGGTAATGTCATTGATCTTGCCGTTGGTGTAGTTATTGGTACTGCGTTTACTGCTATTGTTACAAATGTTGTTAATGGTTTGATCACACCGCTTGTCGGATTGATCGTTTCTTTATTTACAAATGGCAAAGACCTGAATGAGGCGATGTCTGTTTTAGACTGGACACCCGTCAAGGGGGTAACTTTTGCTTTTGGTGATGTAATCAGTGCATTGATCACATTCATCATTACAGGTTTCGTTTTATTCTTGATTGTTAAAGCCGCGAATAAAGCGAAAGATGCAACTAGTAAAACTGAAGAAGAACCAGAAGTCCCTGTGGCAACTGCTGAAGATTATTTAGCGGATATTCGCGATTTATTAGTTGAGCAAAACAAAGCAACTAAAGAAACATTCCCAAATGAAGAAAAATAAAAACCATGGAGCAGTTGCTCCATGGTTTTTAAATTGCTTCTGATAAAAATTCGATCTCTACTGTACGCGTTAATACATCAGAATAGCTGTATGAAACACGTTCGAAAGAATTCTCTTCTTGGTCCAAATCAACTACAAATACAGAAGGGTATGTCTCGGTCAAGATCCCTTTGCGTTGTGTTTGGCGCTTGCGTCCCGTTTGAGCTACAAGCATGATCGGAGTACCAATACGATCTTCCAAGTTTTTCTTGATAGTCGCTAAAGTTGTTGGCATACAGTTCACCTCAACATACATTATAGCACAAATATAAAATAATTTCAATGTATCATAAGATAAAACGAATTGCAACTATCGAATAATTTTCTTGGGGAATCCGTTTTCATTTATTTTTTTGATTGGTACAATAGTCTTTTCAACTTATTCTTCGAACGATTAATCGCATTACGAATGGCCTTTTCTGATTCATCTAAACAATCTGCGATATCTTCTGGTTCCCTGCCTTGCAAATAATAATGCAACGACAATGTCTCTAGAGTAGATAATCCTAAATTATCATTGGATAGTAATTCACAGATATACATGTTTTCTTCGATTTGTTCATGATATTGAAATTGCTCACTAAAACTATCGTGACCTACTTTTTCAATAGATACAGCTTGGTGCTGAGCTAGTCTCTTTTTCGCTTGTTGGCGGCGTAGCAAAGAACGGATGCGATTTTCAAAAACCATTTTGTAATACAAGCCAAATGTTGTGCCTCGACCTTCTTGATAGCTTTTCAGAGCATCATACAAGGCAATCCGTCCTTCTTGCAGCCAATCATCAAAATCATAATCACGGATCAAATAACGAGATTGCATCTTATAAACTACCGGCAAATACTTACTGAATATCGCTTCAAACTCATCATCAAAATTTTTTGAGTTCTCTGTTTTTTCCATTCAAAACACCCCTCTCAACAACTACAGCATACACGCTAATAGCTTTGAGAGGGGCGACAAAAAAGGACTTATTTTTTTTTGCTTAATTCGTCCATTTTTTGGGACAATTTTTGCAATTGATCATTATCCCATGGCGAATTTCGTCGAAAATTTTCAAATCGCGTATCTTCTGTATCCCCTGTAATCACGGCTTCCGTTTGTTGAACAGATTTGTATAATTCACGAGCAGAAGTTCGTAATGCGCCTTGAGAAAAAATTGTCCATTGTTCAGCGAGATCACTTGTAGCCACTGTTACTTGAGTCAAACGATCCGTCAACTCGCGAGCAATCCGCTCAATATAGCTGTCAGCTGTCTCATCTTCTTTGGTAAAAACAACTGTCAACTGATATTTTTTATAACTTTGAGTAATACCGGGAACAAATTGAGCATCAAAAACAATGATTGTTTCTAACCCTTGATATTTAGCATAATTTGATAAACGAAATAACAAAGCTTCCCTTGCTTCTTCTAACCGGTCTTGATTTTTTAGTAACGTGAGTTCAGGCCAAGCCCCGATCATATTGTATCCATCAACGATCAACAGCTGTTTTTTCATTACAACTCACTTCGCTTCCGAAAGACCTCATACATTAATAAACCTGCAGCTACTCCTGCATTTAGACTTTGAACATGCCCAGTCATCGGAATTGTCAACATTTCATCGACATCCTTTTTAAGACCAGCACTCATGCCTTTGCCTTCATTTCCGATAATTAAAGCGATTGGTCCAGAAACCTTCCATTGACGATAATCTGTCCCTTCCATATCTGTTCCAAATATCCAGTAACCAGCTTCTTTTAATTGTTTGATACTTTGAGCTAAGTTAGTTACTCGAGCGATCGGCACATACTCTACAGCACCAGTTGAGGCTTTCGTTACTACCGGTGTAATTCCTACCGAGCGATGTTTTGGGATAATCACACCAGAAACACCACTAGCATCTGCTGTTCGTAAAATAGAACCAAAGTTATGTGGATCTTCTAAACTATCTAAAATCAATAAAAATGGCGCTTCAACTTCAGCGGTCTTTACTAATAGATCGTCTAATGTTAGATATTCATAGGGCGTAATTCCTAGAACGATTCCTTGATGAACCCCACCATCACTTAGTGTATCCAATTTTTGTTTTGGTACCCATTTTACAGGAACTGCTTGTTCTTTAGCTAAACTTTTTAATTGATCGATTTTGTCTCCGTGTGCATCTTCTTGTAAAAATAATTTATTTCCTCGACCTGCTTGTAAAGCTTCCACTGTTGCATGATGACCAAAGACAAAATTATTTTCTTCTGATTCGATTACTTCTACTTCTTCTTTTTTACGACGCTCTTTCGGTCGATCGTTTTTTCTTTGGTTGCGACGATCATTTCCACGCCACTGTTTTTTATCTTTCATTTGTTTCGCCTGCTTTCTTTAAACACCACACGATCAATTCTTCTAATCGTTCTTTTCGTTCTAGTAGATGTAAGTATCCCATCAAAGCCTCAAAGCCTGTCGACATCCGATAAGTCATGATATCGGTATTTTTAGCCGACGTATAACTCTTAGCATTACGGCCCCGTCGATAGATCCCTTGTTCTTCTTCTGTTAGCATATCACCTTCCAACATTTTTTGGATCAGCATTGCTTGCGCCTTAGCTGAAACATAATGCGTGGCCATATGATGTAACTTATTAGGACGTGTTTGTCCTTCACGTACGAGATGGTCTCGGACATATGTTTCATAGATTGCATCGCCAACATAGGCCAATGCTAATGCATTTAATTGTTTATAATCTGTCATTATGCTCGTCTCCAACGGACACCTTGTGGAGTGTCTTCTAATATAATTCCCTGCTCTTTCAATTGATCTCGAATCTCATCGCTACGGGCAAAATTTTTATCTTTTCTCGCTTGATTACGTTCCTCGATCAATTGATCCACTTCTTCATCCAACAAACCTGCTACTTGAAATTCGATCCCAAATACAGTTAGCATTTTAGTAAATTCAGTGACTGCTTCGGTTAGAACCTCTGTAGAAACTTGCGTTTGTTCATTATAATGATTCAGCCATTTTGCTACTTCGTACACGACAGTAATTCCGTTCGCTGCATTAAAATCATCATCCATCTCTTCAATAAAACGATCTTTCAACTCACGTAATTCGATCAATTTTTCTGCATCATTCGCTAAACTTGCTTCCGCATTCGATTGACGGAAAAGGGCATTCTCAAATGCCGTCCGTAATTTCTGAAGATTTGCTTGTGCATCTTTCATCGTTGCTCCACTATAACGGATCGGGCGACGATACTGGGTCGTTGCCATAAAGAAACGTAAAATTTGTGGATCAATTTCTTTGACTAAATCGTGGACTGTAACAAAATTCCCTAGTGATTTACTCATTTTCACATCATCTTCACCGATCGTTACATAGCCATTATGCATCCAATAATTAGCAAAATGTTTCCCTGTTTTGGCTTCGCTTTGAGCAATTTCGTTTTCATGATGCGGGAACTCCAAATCTTGACCGCCACCATGGATATCAATGGTCTCTCCTAAATGTTTCGTTGCCATCACAGAACATTCAATATGCCATCCTGGTCGACCGGCACCCCATGGAGATTCCCATGAAATTTCTTCGGGTTTCGCACTTTTCCAAAGGGCAAAATCTAACGGGTCTTCTTTGATCGCTTGTTCTGCACCTGTTCGTTGACTAGCACCGACCTCTAGCTCATCAACTGATTGATCGCTCAATTCACCATAATGCTCAAATTTCCGTGTCCGATAATAGACATCGCCTTGTGCTTCATAAGCAAATCCTTTATCTACCAATACTTGAATAAATTCAATGATATCAGGAATATGATCCATAACACGTGGATATAAAGTCGCTGGTTTTACATTTAATGCAGCAGTATCTTCTTCAAATGCTGCAATAAAACGATCGGCGACTTCAGGTGCCGTGACCGATAATTCTTTTGCCGCCTTAATGATTTTGTCATCGACATCGGTAAAATTCGATACATAATTAACTTCATAGCCACGATATTCAAAATACCGGCGAATCACATCAAATGCGATAGAACTACGAGCGTTCCCAATATGGATATAATTGTAAACAGTTGGACCACAAACATACATCCGAACTTTATTTTCTTCAATTGGAGTAAAAATTTCTTTTTCACGCGTCAAGGTATTGTGTATTTTAATCATGTTGGACCTTCTTTCCTTTTAATTTAACTATTTGCGCTGGAACACCTACAGCTGTAGTATCTGCTGGAATATCATTCAAAACGACTGCACCTGCGCCAATTTTGGCTCGTGCGCCGATTTCGATCGGACCTAAAATTTGTACATTTGCTGAAATAAAAGCACCTTGCCGAACAGTTGGATGGCGTTTGCCAGTATCTTTTCCTGTACCGCCTAGGGTGACTCCATGAAACATTACAACATCTCGTTCGATCTCTGCTGTCTCTCCGATCACGACACCCATGCCATGATCAATAAAGACTCCCGGAGCAATCGTGGCTCCAGGATGAATCTCGATACCTGTCAAAAATCGCCAAAATTGGGAGTGCATCCGTGCAAGTACATATCGTTCGTGTCGATAAAGAAAGTGTGAAATCCGATGAAAAAATAACGCATGAACTCCCGGATAGGTCAATACTACTTCGATACCTGAACGAACTGCTGGATCATTACGTTTTGCAGCGGTGATCGCTTCTCGCCACCATCCCATTCTCTCAACTCCTTCTATGTGGTCAATACAATTTTATTGGTACTATATTTATGATTGATTTCCTGAAACATTTCTATGTAAGCATAACTGACAGCCATTCTATTTCAAAATAATCCAAACTTTAGCTTTTTGATTACCTTTTTATCAACAAAAAAAGCGTCCTTTGAGTTTCCTCAAAAGACGCTTAAACGTGGTCCCACTTTTGTTTGCATTTCTGCCTTTTACATACAGGTAACGTCTGTGAATCGTCTTCAGCTACCTATCGCTAAAGCCACTCCGAGATGCATTTCGCAAGTTTTGATTTGACTGCTTCCACCAATGACAGCCTCTCTGTAAAATCTTTCCTTGTTACTTCTTCTCTTCTTTGTGTTTATTTTACTTGATTGATATGTGATAAAGCTTTTTCTTTCCCTAACAATTCAACTGTTTCTGGTAATTCAGGACCGTGAGTCACACCGCTAACCGCTACACGAATCGGCATCCATAAATTTTTACCCTTAACACCAGTTTCTTTTTGAACTGCTTTGATTGCTGCTAAAACACTTGCTGCATCCACTGTTTCCATCGCTTCTAATTGTGCTTGGAAAGCTGCTAAGACAGTTGGTACTGTTTCACCTGCTAAAACTTCTTTGGCTGCATCATCAAGTTCTAATTTATCTTGGAAGAACAAGCTAGAAACTTCAGTGATTTCAGCTGCATAACTCATTTGTGGTTGGTACAAGCTAACAACACGTTTCAACCATTCTTTACGTTCAGGTGTTGGATTTTCTTCGACTTTACCAGCCTTGATCAAATAAGGCAAGCATAATTCAGTCAATTTATCTAAATCCATTGCTTTGATATAGTGGTTATTCACCCATTCTAATTTCTTTTGGTCAAATGCTGCAGGAGATTTGCTCAAACGGTCTGTATCAAACATCTTGATCAATTCTTCTTGAGAGAAGATTTCATCTTCTCCAACGGGAGACCAACCTAATAATGTAATGAAGTTGAACATCGCTTCTGGTAAATAACCCAATTCACGGTATTGTTCAATAAATTGTAGAATACTTTCATCACGTTTACTTAGTTTTTTACCTGTTTCACTATTGATGATCAGTGTCATATGACCGAATGTTGGACGTTGCCAACCAAACGCATCATAAATCATCAATTGTTTTGGTGTATTGGCGATGTGATCATCTCCGCGTAATACATGCGTAATTTTCATCAAGTGATCATCAACGGCTACAGCAAAGTTATATGTTGGCATACCGTCACGTTTTTGAATAATAAAATCGCCACCGATGTTATCAGACTCAAAGCTGATTTCACCTTTGACCATATCATCAAACGCAAAACTTGTGTTGCGAGGAACACGGAAACGAATCACAGGTTCTAAACCTTGTGCTTCTTTTTCAGCTTGTTGTTCTGGTGTCAAGTTCGCACATTTACCAGAATAGTGCGGCATTTCTCCACGCGCACGTTGAGCTTCACGTTCAGCTTCTAACTCTTCAGAAGTACAATAACATTTATATGCTAAGTTGCTAGCAAGTAATTGATCGATCAATGGTTGATAGATTTCACGACGTTCTGATTGACGGTAAGGACCGTATTCGCCAGGATTTTCTGGAGACTCATCCCAATCAAGACCTAACCATGCCAAATTCTCTAACTGACTCTTTTCACCATCTTCAATGTTTCTTTTTAAATCCGTATCCTCGATTCGAATAATAAATTCTCCACCGTGATGACGGGCAAATAGATAGTTAAACAATGCAGTACGGGCATTCCCGATGTGTAAGTGTCCAGTTGGACTTGGTGCGTAACGCACACGAATTTTTGACATATTTAGCTCCTCTTTCAACTTTTTTAGTTCAAGAACCCAAGTTCTTTACAAACTAAAGTTTACAATCAAACCGCTATTTAGTAAAGCTGTAGTATCATTTAGTTGATTTTGTTTGATCATAATCTAATTTTTTCTCTGGTGAATCGTCTTTGATATTCCGACTTGAGTGTGCCGGTTTCGCAAAAATCATTCGTCCTGCAGCAGTTTGCAAGGCACTCGTCACGACAACTTCGATATGTTCATTCATATAGTGTTGGCCATCTTCTACAACGACCATCGTACCATCATCTAGATAAGCGACCCCTTGTTGACGCTCAGTTCCGGCTTTTACTAATAAGACATTCATCGTTTCTCCAGGAATAACAACTGGTTTCACTGCATTAGCTAAGGCATTGATATTCAGTACAGCTACATTTTGAAACTCAGATACTTTATTTAAGTTGTAATCGTTAGTCACGATCACACCATCTAATAATTTTGCTAATTTAATTAATTTGCTGTCGACTTCACTGATATCTTCAAAATCACCATCGTACATTTCAACTGAGATACCTTCTTCTTTTTGCAATGAATTTAAAATATCTAATCCTCGGCGCCCACGTACGCGTTTTAAACTATCACCAGAATCTGCAATGTATTGTAACTCATACAATACAAAATTTGGAATCATCAAAACGCCTTCTAAGAATCCTGATTTTGCAATATCATAGATCCGACCGTCGATAATAACGCTCGTGTCTAAAATTTTATATTTATGAAAATGATCATCGGCTTTGCGTTCTAATACTTCGCCTTCATTCGTCTCCGCCTTCTTATTACGACCACCAAAGAATTTTTTTAATTCATCGATTCGAGTCGTTCCCATCCGAAAACCTAAATAGCCTAGCAGTGTCATGATCAATATTGGCAATCCGCTGTTGATGAATGGAACTGGTACACGATACAGTGGAGAAGTTCCAATCAGACCTAATGTTAATCCTAAAATTGCCCCTACTACACCAAAGACAATATACGTCAGACTAAATTCATTCAATTGTTTTTCAAGTTTTTTTACTCCAGCTGTGATTGGTCCCACGATCGCCAAAGAAATAATATAAAAAATAATTGCACCAATTAGGCCATCGGTAACTGAATTATTCAACCACATGTTGTCTGCATAACCAATTGCAAACCACGCCATTGGTAAAAAGGTGATTCCTAAACTAATACCAATTAATACTATGATTATTGTTAACACACGTTTTTGCATGCCATCCCTCCTCAAATTGAGCTTAATTTAAAATAAAGGGGTGCCAGAACTACTCTGACACATCCACTTATTAACGAAATACTTTTCTTAATGTCTCTCCTAAAGTAGCGACCGGCACCAATTCGATTTCTTTTGGTGGGGTCCAATCGCCCATATTATTTTTAGGCAAATACACTTTTTTAAATCCTAACTTACTCGCTTCTTTCACACGCTGTTCAATACTGCTGACTCGCCGAATTTCTCCAGTCAAACCAATTTCACCGATAAAGCACTCGGTGGCTTCTGTGCCATTTTCTTTGTAACTGGAAGCAATCGCAACAGCTACTGCCAAGTCGATTGCCGGTTCATTTAGTTTCACACCGCCTGCTGCTTTCAAATAGGCATCTTGGTTTTGTAAAAGTAGTCCCGCCCGTTTTTCTAAAACAGCCATAATCAATGACACCCGGTTAAAATCTAAACCTGTCGTTGTACGTTTAGCATTACCGAAAGCCGTTGGTGTCACTAAAGCTTGGACTTCAACCAAGATAGGCCGACTTCCTTCCATCGCCACCACAATGGCAGATCCCGTCGCTCCCTCTAAACGTTCTTCTAAAAAGACTTGCGAGGGATTAGCGACTTCGACTAAGCCACCTTCACGCATTTCAAAAATACCCAATTCGTTGGTTGATCCGAAACGATTTTTTACTGCTCGTAGAATACGGAAACTATGATGTTTTTCACCTTCAAAATATAAAACGGTATCTACCATATGTTCCAGCATTCTTGGACCAGCGATGTTTCCTTCTTTGGTAACATGCCCTACGATAAAAATCGCTATACCATTGGTTTTTGCCAATTTTAGTAATTCAGCAGTCGTTTCTCTTACTTGGCTGACCGAGCCAGCTACACTTGAGATATCTGGCTGCGTCATTGTTTGAATCGAATCGATAATAACGTAATCAGGTTTTAAATTTTCAATCGTTCGGCTGATTTCACCCATATCCGTCTCCGCATATAAATAAAAATCATTGTCACTAGAACCTAGGCGTTCTGCCCTCAACTTGATCTGTTGGGCGCTTTCTTCCCCTGACACATACAATACTTCTCCGCCAGTCGCTGCCAATTGGTGAGAAACCTGTAATAACAATGTTGATTTCCCTATTCCGGGGTCCCCGCCGATCAATACTAATGAACCTGGAACGACACCGCCGCCTAAAACACGATTCAATTCAGTCAATTGTGTTTGGACTCGTGTTTCTTTTTTAAAGACGACATCTTTCAGCTTTGTTGGTTGCGCCCGCTCACCTGTTAAACTAACACGATTGCGCCGATCTTCTGTATTTTGTTCGACCTCTTCCACCATCGTATTCCAATTGCCACAATTAGGACAGCGGCCTAAATATTTAGGTGAAACGTAGCCGCATTCTTGACAGATAAATTGCGATTTGGTTTTTTTTGCCAAAGTTTTCGCCTCACTCGTTGATTTAATTATTGTTTTCCAGATGAACCAAATCCGCCAGTACGTTCAGTATCTGCTTGATCATTATCAGCTTTTAAGAATGGCAAGAAAATTCCTTGACCAATTCGTTCGCCCTTTTTGATTGTTACATCTGTTAAACCAAAATTTGAAAATTGGAACATGATGTGACCTTCATTAGCCGGGTTATTGTAATAATCACTGTCGATCACACCAATCCCATTACTTAACGTAATGAATCGTTTCACAGGATTGCTTGAACGATTGGCTAACTGTAGGTATTCATCTGTACCCATATACGCTTTGATTCCTGTTGGAACTAAAACTGGTTTCAATATTTTCCCAGTTGTTTCCGCACCATTTGTAAAGTGTTGGATCACTTGTTTCCAAACAGCTGGGATAACAATATCTGCTGCTGCTTCAAAATCATATCCGGCTGCGTTTTTAGTTGCTCGTTTAGGTAAATTGATTTCCTGTTCTTTATATGCTGCAACTACTTCAAAGCCTCTTTTCTTCATAACAAACTCCTTCTTAACCTTCAGGTATCATTTGTAAAACATATAGTTATTTTACCATAGAGCAATAGGCTATTCGAAAAGCTTTTGAGAAAACTCTATGTAAATTTAATGAATCTTTGAAGTACGATATTAATTTTCGCTACTCCTAGCATTTAGTGCCGGTAAACGGTTGATATAGATTTCAATTCGTTTTGCATAAGATGGTTTTTGCTCATAAATACTGATTTCTTCTTTCAGCATTTTTAAATTGTCCGTCACGATGCCATTAACATTCAACGCAATCATTCGATCCATGCCATCTCTACTATTGACCGTCCAAGCATAAACACCTTTATGCTCTTGATGAGCCTGTTGGATAAAATTACTCGTCAGTGTCGTCTCTTCCATCGTATAGGCGTTCGCTGGAGTTTGTGGGAATACTAAATTATACGGCAATACATAACTGACATACAACTTAGGCGCCTTTTCTTTTAATTCTTTTACAACATCATAATCTAATGAATGAATCTTATGATGATATTCTAAAATCATTGATTGATACTTGGTGATGAAATTATCAATCATCTCTTTGGAATCTGCTGAAGTGACCTTGATCTCAATTAATAATTTTTGCTGATGGCGGTTTGCAAAGGCCACATAATCATCAAAACTGGCGACAGACGCTACATGACCATTCTCAGTCGCATATAAATCTTGTAATTCAGCTAGGGTTAGATCATGAGTCGTCTTATTGACCCCAGTTAATTTTTTCAAATTGATATCATGCATCACTACAAACTGGTGATCTTTGGTTTCTTGAATGTCCATTTCGATATAATCAGGCTTTTCTTTAATCGTAGCGGCCATCGCTGGAATCGTGTTTTGAACACCATTTCCATTATCTACCCCTCGATGGGAAATCGTTAACGGTTCTGATTCTCCTACTCCTGCCAGATACAGAACATTATTGAAAAGAAGCGAACCACCCAAAATAATACAGACGATTCCCGCAGCCAATTTTGTCCAAAAACTAGGATGGATCATCTGTAAAGGGCCCTCACCGCTAATGATCAAAGGATGAAACTTTTGTACTAAAATACTGAAATAGAGAACAGTCGCCCAGGCTAACATTAATTGGCTGAAAAATTGGATACTGGTCAACGTGACCATCGCGCCAACCGCTGGAATTGGGCGCGGAAATAAATCTAAAATAGATTGGAAAATGTAGCTGATACCATAACCGATATAGGATACACCGGTTAAAATAAGAGTTAATATAAAAATACGCCACGCATAGTGCCAAAAACGTCGATACGTTAATGCTAAACTTTTAGTAATTGCTTGTTTAGGGCGTTCATTTGAAAAAATCATTTGAGGTAACACAAATAACAAACGAACTCCTACGTACCAAACTAAAAGTGAAACAACTGATAACAAAAGTGAAATCCACATATTTTCGTTTAAGTAGTCGATAATAAACACCGGGATCGTTACCTTACTCAAAAGTGGGGTACGAAAAATAGCATTAGCAAACGGTAAGATCATTAAAAAGTAAAACAGAAAGAATACAAACGTCATTGGACGTAATTTTCGCATTTGATAAATTGATTGCTTCAATACTTCCCATAAAGAAGCTTCGCTCTTCGTTTGAATGCTTCGTATACCAAATAATTGAAACGTGAATTGTAAAAATACTAGGGCAAAAATCAAGGCTAATAAAAACAGCAAAGCAATGAGTACCGCTGGATGTTTAGTTAAAATTGTTAAAATATTCGTATTGGAAACATATGGAATATTGCCTCGTTTTAAAATAAATGCCGTCAAAAATTGAAAAATCGGGATCACTATGATTTCTAACACGATATTGGTTCCAACAATTAATAAAATATAACTGCCCCAATGGCGCAAAAACTCACGTGAATAAGTAAAGAAAAAGCGCAATGAAGACATTGTTAACACCTTCTTTCAAAAAGTAGATGAATAAAAATCGGACACAAAAAATTACGTGTCCGATTGTACTTGTCGTTTTTGATCATATTCTGGATCAAATTCGTCCGTTTCAATATAAATATAAGCTTTCTTATCTGGTAACGCTCTGCGGATGACTCGCTCAATATCATTAACTACATCATAACTGACGCCTTCATAAGCGTCTATGATATCGATCTTAGCTGCGATCATAACCTCTGTTGGTCCTAAGTGAACTGTTTTAATATCGATCACTTTCTTGACTTCATTTCGTTTAAATGCATCTTTGATTTTTTCCAAGTCCGCTTTAGATACACTTTCACCAATGATGAGACTATAAAACTCACGAGCTAAAAAGATCGAAGCAAATAACAGCATCATCCCGATAAATAAACCACTCAATGCATCAAAGACCGGATTTCCAGTGAACATTGTTAATAATGTTCCGATGATCGCTAATACTAAACCAATCACGGCACAAAAATCCTCTGTAAAAATAATCAAGATCTCACTGTGGCGACTTTCTTTCAAAAATTTAAACAGTGGTAAATTTTCTGTGTTCAATTCATGGATTTCTTTGACTGCGACCCGTAGAGAACTCCCTTCAATCAAAATCCCAAAAACTAAAATTCCCAATACGATCAATGGGTTAGTTACTTCATGACTGGGATGAAATAATTTTTCGACTGCTTCCCAGATACCTAAAGCTCCACCGCCAAAGAACAACATTGTTGCAACGATCGTACTGAAGAAATATTTTGCTCGACCTTCACCAAATTGATGCAACTCACTTTGCCCTCGCGCTGCTTGACGATCACCAAACAACAATAAGATTTGGTTGCTGCAGTCTACCACGCTATGAATACTTTCATTCATCATAGCAGCACTGCCACTGATCATAAAACCAACAAATTTACTGACTGCTACTAATATATTGGCAAAAAGAGCTGCAATTACTGCGGTCGATCCTTTTGTTTTTTTCTCTTCCATTCCATTCACCTGCTTCCTAATCACTCCTATTATAAAACAGATCTTATAAATCATGAAAGTAAATCTCTCAAGCAAATCATTCGTCAATAGATAATATTTATGAAAAAATTAGTTACATACAGATTGGAGGAACCACCATGCGTCTTTGGCACGAAAAACTGATCCCATTTTTACCTCGCCAACAGTTATTGGGTCAACATCGCGAAGCCGCAGCTTTAAGAGGGAAAGGCTGGGGAAAAAAACACGCAACCGTTGACTATGTCTTTACCCATCCCTACTACAAATTATTTCAATTTCACTTATTGGTCCTTGAAGAAATGCTTCGACGAGGCTATTCTCCGGATCCTTTGTGGTTTGATCCACTTTATCGCGGTAAGCACCTTGAACCTTTGACCCAAATCACTGTTTTACCGATCACTACACCACTTTATCCTGAACATGATGAGGCTTATTTAGAAGAATGTCTCTTAAACTTAGCCCAAAAAGGAATCATCTTGCCGGAAATTTGAATTCAGTCATGTTTTCACGATAACGGAGGGGCAAATGATTTCTTTGATTTTTCAAATCGGTTCTTTCATTAATCGTCACAGCTTTCAAAAAAGTTTTCCATTGTTGTTCTATTATTTGTTCTTCCTGCGAACGAGCTATCTCTGGACAAGTTGCTTGTTCTAATAAATGAATCTTTCCGTGATCGATCATAGCCAATAATCGATGTGTAGTGTCATAAAGCATGATTTTTTCTTGCGGATAACGTTCAGCAAAATGAGGACAAAGATAGGGTAAGACATAATTTTTAGGACTAATCTGGCTAAATAACACTGCCCCGACTGCTTCAAAACGAACGAATCCGGTAAACGCATGTGTTTCACTTAATAAGGCTCGGATACTTTTCTGCAAAGCTAGGATCGAAGGGTGTCCCAAATGATTTTCCAATAAATCTGTCGTCTGTAAAGCAATCTCAATGGCATCTAACAAATAACGTTCTTTCCCTTCTAAGGAAGCATAAAAACCTTGTTGAATAAATTGATAATTTTCAGTTCGAAGTCGCTGGATTAACCGATGATAGATTTTAGTTCCCCGATCCTTGTCTGTTTTGATCCATTCTGAATAGAATAGATTTTCAACAGAATTTCCCGTTGATACGATCACAGCCGGAAATTTTTTTTCACGAAAACCTCGATCAACAATTGTCAAAAAACCTAGAAAGCTGCCGTCATATTCCCATTGTGCCTGAGTTTCTTCCATTATGCTCCTCCTTTTTTTGCATGCTCAAATCGTTCCACATCAAATAATGTCAATTGCTCATACATAGATTGCGTATTGAATTGCTTTAATGTTTCATATTGTTTAGAAGAGATCAAAGAAGCAATGACCCATTCGGGATTGTTGATTAATCCTGAAGGTCTTTCTTGATTACAAGTAATGAAATACTGTGCTCGTTTGATAACGATTCCTAATTTTTTTAAATCAACTAGATGGAGTCGATAATATTTACGAGCTTTTAGAATATTTTGTGCACTTTTAGGACCGATTCCTGGTACCCGCAGCAATTGATCATAACTAGCCGTTTGCACATCGACAGGAAAAAACTGATAATTTTGAACTGCCCAATTCGCTTTAGGATCTAAATAGAGATTAAAATTCGGTTTTTCTTCTGATAAAATCTCATCTGCACTAAATTTATAATAGCGTAGTAACCAATCTGCTTGGTACAAGCGATGCTCTCGTAACAACGGCGGCTCGCTTGTTACAGCTGGTAATAAATTATCGTGATTCACAGGAATATAAGCAGAGTAATAGACCCGTTTCAATTGATACTTTTGATACAAGTTTTCTGATATTTTTACGATCGAACGATCACTTTCCGGGCTAGCACCAATAATCATCTGTGTTGATTGGCCAGCCGGAACAAACTTAGATCCCTGTTGGATGGTTGGCAGTAATCCTTGTTCTTTTTTTATTGTTGTAATTTGTTTCATTGGTTTATATAAATCAAACGGATCTTTATCAGGAGCCAGTAATTTTAAACTTTCCTTTGATGGTAATTCAACATTCACACTCATTCGATCTGCTAAAAAGCCCAATTCTTCGATGAGTGTTTCATCAGCACCGGGGATTGCTTTAACATGGATATAGCCACGAAATCCTTTTTCTTCGCGCAATATTTTTAGTGTTTTCACTAGTAGTTCACACGTATAATCAGGATTTTTAATAATGGCAGAACTTAAAAATAAACCTTCGATATAATTTCGACGATAAAAATCAATCGTCAAGTCTGCAACCTCTTGCGGCGTAAAAGTCGCTCGAGGAATCGCATTTGATTTACGGTTAATGCAGTAATGACAATCAAAAATACACGCATTCGTAAATAATAATTTTAAAAGCGATACGCAACGACCATCTGGCGTAAATGAATGACAGATACCTGAAATCTTTGTACTTCCAATTGACCCCGTTCGTTTATTTTTTTCTACCCCGCTACTGGAACAAGAAACATCGTATTTGGCCGCTTCTGCTAAAATCTCAATTTTTCTTTCTAATTCCATTGGAAACCGCCTTCCTCAAATCGAACATACGTTCTTATTTAATCAGATAAAAAGTGATCTGTCAAAAATAATTTCAAGAGATACTCCTAAAGACGGATGTTGCCTTCTATAAAATTGCTATAATTCAATCAATGACTGGTTCAAATCATTTAAGGAGGGAAAATGATGGAAAGAAAGCAATACATTTGTGATAAGTGTGGGAATCAACACTATGTTTCGGATCAATTCCAAGCGACTGGCGGAAATTTTGCCAAAATATTTGATGTCCAAAACAAAAAATTTACAACGATCAGCTGTACACGTTGTGGCTATACTGAACTTTATCGTAGCCAAAATTCTAATGGCTGGGATATCTTAGATTTCTTAATGGGTGGCGGCTAAACTAAAACCAGCGTATCTTTTTAGCGATACGCTGGTTTATTTTTCAAAATAAGCGGTCCAAGTAATACCATCAGACTCGGATCGTCCGCCGACAAATTCTTTTTTTGTAGTCTTGTGAGTAAAAGGTGCTTCTTCTGTTAAATCAGCTTTCATTTCTGAATAATTCGGGTAGATTACCGCATTCAATTCGTTGAGATTTCTATTCGTAAAAAAATCGTAGTGATGTTCAACTGATGATGCTTCTGTAAAATCAGATGTTTCATTATCTTCTACCTTTCCTGTTTGAATAAACAAAAAGAAAACTAGCACTATGGCTATCAAAGAAATTATTATTCCATATTTTCTTTTCACGGCATCCTCCATAACTTATTTAGTTACTTTTAGTATGCCATACTCCGAAATAATTTTATATAAAAAAGATTAATAAATTATTTTTATTGTTTTAACCGTAAAAATAATAAAAAAAGACTGGAAATCATTTTTGATTTCCAGTCTTTTTCTTAGTCAAACTCTTCATATTCATTTGGATCTTGTCCATCTATTCGACCATCTGGTTTTTCTAATTTATTGATTGCTTCAATTTCAGCTGGTGTAAGTTCAAAATCAAAAATAGCTAGATTATCTCGTTGATGTTCTAAGTTTCTTGATTTAGGAATTGGGATGATTGCTCGTTGGTAATGCCAACGCAAAATAATTTGAGCTGGATTCTTACCATATTTTTCAGCCAATTCTGTGATCGTCGATTCTTTTAGCGCATCACTTCCACGGCCTAAAGGACTCCATGCTTCCGTAATGATTCCGCGCTTTTTATTTTCTGCTAGCATCCGTTCTTGGACCCAGTAAGGATGGATTTCGATTTGATTGACAGCAGGTGTAACTCCCGTTGCGTCAATAATTTTATCTAAATGCTCTGGTTCAAAATTCGATACACCGATTGAGCGGATCAAACCAAGATTTTTAGCAGTTACTAGTGCTTTCCAAGCTTCAACGTATAGCCCACGTTTAGGTAATGGCCAATGGATCAAATATAAATCAAAATAATCTAGTCCCATTCGGAACAAAGATTCTTGGATCATCATCAAAGCATCCTCATAGTGATGATACTTGCCCGGTAATTTTGTTGTTACAAAAAATTCAGAACGAGGAATTCCTGAGCGACGGATAGCCTCTCCGACGATTCCTTCACTGTCATAATTTGTCGATGTATCCAATAGACGATAGCCGTCTTGGATCGCAGTCAACACTTGATCTACTCCTTGCCCTCCACGGATTTGGAACGTACCTAGACCAATCGTTGGAAAATGGTGACCATCATTCAATGTTATCAATGGTGCTTTCATCATTAAATTCCTCCTTCATTTTTTCCTGTTTCGTTATCAACCATACCACCAAGTTCTTTGACTTGTTAAGTAGTCTGCTCAATTGATCGATAAATTATTTCTAAAATCTACAGAAAAATCTCTTAGGAACAGGTATACTACCAATGAAAGCCAGATAGAGGAGAAGATTATAGTGGATTCAATTATTTGTATTTTATTAGGAATGATTTTTGCGAATGGAATTCCTCATTTTACTAAAGGAATTACTGCTGAACGTTGGGATGTTCCTTGGAAAAAGCCGGCTTCAGCACCGACAAACGTTTTATGGGGTGTTACCAATTGGTTGATCGTTGTCATAATCTATGCCTTGATCAATCCTGAATTCAATAGTTTTGATGCTGCGTGTTTCTTCATCGGCATGGGAATCACCGGTTATTTTTTAGCACTACATTGGTCAGAAAAAAAGAACTAAGAAAAAAAGCTGTTGGATTTTTCCAACAGCTTTTTTAGTGAATATCAGCTTGTTGTTTCTTCGTTAATTTTTGATAGACCAATTGATACGACCGTTGAATCAAAAACTGAATTGCTTCATCATCTAAGTCTAAACTAGCCAACTTGATTGAGTTCCAATGATTTTTATTTGTATGATATCCCGGTAAGATGGTCTCAGGATACATTTCGCGAAGCTCCTCATTTACTATTGGCAAATTTTTTAGTGTGATCATTGCTTGGTTTTCAGCTTGATGATTCATCAGACCAAACATTTTTCCTTGTAAATCAAAGTAAAAGACATCCCAATCTGATCGAAAATAAACGGTCGCGCCAGTCAAAGATTCTCCAAATGCTTTAAATTTTTTGATTCGCTGTTGAATATCCGTAGATTCCATCGAATCACCTTTTTCTGATTTTCTTTTGATTATACCTTATCCGCTAAATAAAGAACCAGCCAAGGCGGCTGGTTCTACTTTTTTATTGTTCTTGCATCGCAGGTAATTCATCTTTATTTAGTTTGTTCAAGTAAGGGACCATCATAACTGCTCCCGCTACAAAAGCGATGCCTTCGGTGATAGTCATTGACCAGATCAAACCATCTAATCCATAAAAATGATGTAACAATAAAACAACTGGAATGAAGAAAGTTCCTTGGATCGTTGACATTACACCGGTTTGGGCTCCAAAACCTGAAGCTTGGAAGATCCCAGTAAATAAGCCAGAAAAACCATTAAAGACGGATGAAATCAATTGTGCAGCTAAAATCGTCAATCCGACTTGGATGACTCTTGGATCACTTGTAAATAATCCTAAAACAGGCACCCGAAAAACATAAACGATCAGTGCAAAGAGAATAGAAATTCCACCGATCCATAATGAAACTTCTCTCAACGCTTCTTTTAATCGTTTCGTGTTATGCGCTGAGAAACTATAGGCAAATAATGGCATTGCACCTAAAAATAGACCCATAGTCAAAAATTCTGGTAATTGCGTAATCCGAACGGCGATTCCAAAACTGGCTACTACGTTATCGCCATATTCAACAGAGAAATTATTTAGTAATAAGGTAGTGACAATCATAAATGCTGATTTGAAGATTTCAGAGATACCAATTTTGTAAACTTCTAATTGATCTTTGATTGAAATCCGAAAATGCTTTAGAAACCCTTTCAAAGACTCACTTTTTGTTTCTAAAAACCAAACATAATATGCAGTAGCTGCTAAATTAGCAAGAACCAATGAGATACCAGCTCCGATGACATGCAAGTTAAATACTAAGATCAATAAAGCGTCTAAAATAATGCTGACCGCAACACTGATAAACATGCCATACATTGATTCTTTTGAAGCTCCTTCTGAACGAACCAATTGTTCTAAACCAAAGTTCAAAATCATACCAAATCCGCCCGCAAATAAAATTGTTGAATATTGTTTAGTATAAATTAACGTTTGACCATCTGCTCCAAGCAAGTGGACAAAAGGCGTCATAAAAATCATTGCTAAAATAGCAATAATGATTCCAGCGATAATACTCATATAAAAAGAGTAACCCGCAACTTTTTTACCTTTTTCTTTATCCCCGCTCCCAAGTAAACGTGTGATAAATGTTCCGCCACCAACACCAAAAACATTTCCGACAGCCATCAAAATAATCGTGATCGGCATGGCTAATGTAATAGCTGACATCATATTCGTATCATGGATCAATCCGATGAAATACGCATTGATCAAATTATAAATAGTTGTCGCTGAGATTCCTACCATCATCGGGATCGATAGATGAGCGATTGCCTTTCGGATTGGACTTTCTTTTAAGTAATAAATATTTGATTCGTTTGTTTCAAATTCTTCCATGATAATTCCTTCTTTTATTAGATTTATAAATATTAGAATTCTAACTATTTAGCCGCAAACAGACTACTCCTGTTTGCTACTTAGAGACTATCGTCAATTTTTTTTAACAAGGTGATAAGTTGCTGTTTTTCTTCCTCCGATAATGCATGTACCAATTCTTTTTCAGAATCATAAAACGCCTGATTGGTTTCATCGACTAATGCTTTACCTTTAGGGAGTGCATAGATATTTTTTTGTCGTTCATTATCAGCAGGAATGCGGCGCTCAATATAGCCTTTTTTTTCTAACCCTTGCAGCATACTCGTAATGCTAGCGCTCCGGCGTTGGAAAGCCTTAGCTAAATCATTTTGAATCAAACCTTTTTCTTCATATTGCGCAATATAAGAAATCATTCGGCCTTGTTGAGGGCTGACATCCATATCTTTGACACGTTGGCTCATTGATTCACGTGATTTATACATGATCGAACGTAGTAAACTTGAAACAACCATTCTTTCCATAAAAATCCCTCCTTGCTAAATGTTAGATACCTAACTGTTCGAAAAGAATATACACGCTAGACAAAAGAATGTCAATAAAAAATACTTAATTTCTAATATTTAGATTTCTAACAATAGAATTACTAAACTTTGATACGCCAAATTTAACTTACAATAAATTAGAAAAAAGTACTTAATTACTTTTAAATTAAATTAAGCATGTTATAGTATCATTTATTCTTTTTTTTACATTATCATAATTAATTTTATAGTATCATCTAATTATAAAAGCGCTTTAAAAGTTTGTTGGTATAACATTTAAGTGCTGAAAATTGGGAGGATATAGAATGAAAAAATTTATCAAATTAGGAATGGTATTAACTTTAGGTCTGTTCGTCACAGGGTGTAGTGGTAATGACTCGTCAGAAACGATCAGTAGTCAGTCAAAAACGATTGAGTCACTGAAACTGTCTAATGAAGAGCTAAATACTACCGTCTCTTCTTTAGAAAAAACAGTTGAATCTTTTGAAAAAGATAAACAAGCGGATGAAACTGCTAAAAAGGATAAAGAAGAAGCAAAAGTAGCGGCTTTAAAAGCAGAAGAAGAACAACAGCGAAAGGAAGAAGAAGCTAAAGCTGCAGAAGAAAAACGAATTTTGGAAGAACAACAAGCAGCTAAATTATCCGAAGAGCAACGAATAGCTCAAGAAACAGCTGCTTCAAAACAAGCAGCTGGAATTCAAGCACAACAAAATCAACAACAAGCAACTCAAGTAGTTGCAGAGCCCACACAAGGTCAAACCGTCTATGTTACGGCTACTGGCAGCAAATATCATACGCATAAATGTGGAAATGGTACCTACACTCCAGCTACTTTGGAAGAAGCCCAAGCACGTGGGCTGACAGCTTGCTCAAAATGTTACTAATATAAAAAATGATGCTTATACTACCTATCTAAAAAAGAGCGAATCTCTTCGCTCTTTTTATTTTAATTAAATTACCTTGTCTGTCCTTCTAACAAACGATTCTGACCTTTGATTGCTTGAATTGCAGTAATATCTTGTGTCACTTCTAAACAACCTAGATATTCTCCAACTTCATTTTTCAATGCAAAATAACGGATATAAACTTTTTTACCTCGCAAATCGATCCAAAAATCAGCTTCTGAACGAGCTCCAGAACGAAAATCATCTAAAATTTGCTGAACCATATGCATGCTTTTGGGTGGATGACAATTTACAACTTCACGGCCGATCACTGATTTGGTTCGAGGGAAGACGCGTTCTTTTCCTTCTGAGAAAAAGCGAACTCGATCATCTTTATCAACAAAGGTCAGATCAACTGGCAAGACTTGGAACAATGCGATTATTTCTTCCATTTTCATTGTACCTGTTGGCAAAACAATCATTTCATTGGAAGATTGTTCTTCCCACTCAAAGTGTTCCTCTACTGGAGGAACTGTTCCTGCTGCAAGACCTGCAGCGATCCCATCAGTCGTTTCTTTCGCTTGCTTGATCGCTAATTGGCGAGCAGGTTCACGTTCTTTTTCTTTTTCAAAAGCCTCTTTACTTGCTTTCCAAGGCAAAGGATCCGGAATGAAAGCAAAACCGATATCAAAGCTATCTCCAGCAATTTTTTCCCAATCTCTGAGGCTAAAAACATCTAATGTCATCGGAGTCATGATTTCTTCTTCTTTAAAAATCATTTCTTCGATTTCCGTCTTAGCAACTGTCCACTTTTCTTCGATAGGATTGTAAGCAACTTTGGGAGAATTGACCAGTTGAATCAATACTTTTATTTGCTCACGGATATCATCATCAACTCCCCACATAACTTTTGGAGGAGCAGATATTCCATATTTTTCCATGTATGAGAAGATAAGGGTCTCTTTACGAACATAATGTTTATCAATCTGTTGCAAGTCAGTCAATGCATGTAAGAGGCGCTCTTTATGAGACCAATCACCTGCTTTCATTTTACTCAATAATCCATCAATTTCATCAGTAATCAGTGATTGCAACACTTGGTTCTCTAATTTTAACGTATGAATCGGATGCCCTGGCTGTTCATGTTCTAGATTTGAATGATGAATGTCATTAATTGACCCCTTAAAAACTGCTGCATGGATGTTACATAACTTTTGAATTTCCTGTGGATTCAATCCACCCTGGATTAATGCTTTTTCAGCGGCAGTAATTTCTGTAACATCGACTCCTTCAAATTCTTGATTAAATAGATTTTTAGCTTCTTCAAAAGAACCGCCTTGATGAAGCAAAGTTAAAATTTCAACAATTCTTTCTTGGCGTTGTTTTTTAGTTTGGTCCATTAATTTTCTCCTTTTATCGTGAAACCTTGAGCTTTAAATGTTTCAATAATTTGCTCCATTGGAATGTGCTTCATCTGTGCCCCTTTAGGAATCGTGACATAGCGGCCTGCCGTTTGTAGCATTCCAGGTTTCGAAATTTCTTTAAAACCCAATTTATACATTAAATCCTTGAGTTCGGGATATAACAAAACTAATTCAAATAAAGATTTAGATAGATCTAACTCCTTCATAGGAAATGCTCCTTTACTAGAATGTGCATTAATTATACGCTTGATTTATAGCTATTTACATATAAGAATTGATAATTTTGTGAATTTATTTATTTAAGGCATTATATAATGGCACTAATTCTTGAAGTGTTTGACTAATTATTTCTTCAATCGCTGGGGGCGTGTTTGTTTTAAAGAATAATTTACCTAATTGAAAGCTACGACCTTCCAAAGATTGTTCCAGCTTTGATGGTTGCTCAGGATCTGCTAAAAATTCTTTTAATGATAAATGATCTGTTAGTTCATGTTCTACTTGCGGCCAAATATAATAATCATCTACCGTAATTGTAGTACTCCATTCTTTGATTTGTTCCAGTAATTCATTATAGCGAATCAAACTTCCTGGGCGTTCGTCACTTTTATAATGTTGAAACATCAGATAAATCTGAATTTGTTTTTTGTTTAATAAAATTGCTAAACATGCATTTTGATTCGGGTGCTGAGGGTCTCGGTAGGCACTCCAAAAATGATTTCTTAAATTCCACCCATTCGTCCAACTCTCGATTTTCGGTTTTTCCATCCGAAGATCCTTGGGTAATGATTGTGCAACTACTAATTGTAATTTTTTCCACTTTTGCCAATGCTCTTTGTAGACTTGTTTTATTTGATCCAGCTCTTCACCAGTATATTGCTCTTTTAATTGTTTAAACGCATAGCTCTCTCGATCAAGGACTTGAAAGTCACTTTCCAACAATTCCATAATCAACCTTCTTTCTATCCGTCCCTATTGTACGTATTCTTTATTCGTTATTCAAACAAAAAAAGGCGTTACTCCTCCACTGAGCAACGTCTTTTTATAAAAATTTTCAATCTGAATTCTCTACCTGTGACAACTGTTCTGAGAATTGCCAAGTTTCTCCGTTATCAGAAGACTGGTATAAACAAGCGAACATTTTTCCTTGATCGATGCCACTTGTCTTTACTAGATAAAACTTAGTTTCTAATTGATTAGAACTAACTTGGGTCACTTCATTTGGTGATTGAAACAAGTCTAATCCTCCAGTCGCGTATTCTGTTGGAATCGTAACAACGGCTTCTTTAAATGAACTGCCGCTATTATTTGTGTAATACAATTTCTCACGTGTAGAAACAAATGCTAACGTTGAGTTAACAAAACTGACATTTTGAACTGGTTGATTGATCATAGTTCCGTTTCCTTTAGACCAAGTTTTTCCGTAATCATTGGTTTGATAGATTTCTAAAGCTTCTGAAGACATTTCTGGTGACATCGTTGAGTATACAAGTATACCGCTCCCATCTGCAAAAAATTGAGCTTTTCGATAACGGATACGTTGTGCAGAATTAGAGATTAATGCTTTATCCCACGTTTTCCCATTATTTTTAGACGTTAAAAAATATAGATTTTGGTCGTCATCAGAATAAATAAACCACGAAAAATCAGCAGAAATATTATACGACTTGTCCATCCAATAACCGATTGGTATCTCTCCAGACGTTAATGTATAACTACCTGTTCGTAACCAGTCTGGTTTTAATGGGACAAAAATCCACGAATTCCCACTATCCGTCGTCATATACAACTCGTTCGTTTGCTGGTTTAACTTCAACTGATTTGTTTGATCTGTTTTAGTAGTTGGAGCCTTGCCTTGTTGTTCTAATAGATCAGATTGGTTTGTTGTTTGCTGAGTACTAGAAGATGTGTTGCTTGAAATCGAACTAGATGTGTCATTCAAATTACGATGATGATTTAAACCGTCATGGATAAAAACGCCGACAGCACTAATAAAAACAATGGCCAGTAATGCAATCAGCCATTTCGAATCTAGTCCCCGTTGATTGGGGAAAGTCACCGGCATTTTTGCTGGCTCAGCATCCAAAACAAACAACTGCAACGTAATAAAACCAAATCCTACCTGCTTTATCCCCATATAAATTATAGCTTCATCAAAAGTTGTTGCTAATTCAACACAATCTGATTTCGCTAATTTAATTTTAGGTCGGCCATTTTTTTCTGCTAAATAATAGGTAATAGGCATTGTTATCTTGATAAATAATCGGATAGCGACTGGCCTTTTGTACCATCCGTTCTAAAAAACGTTGAAAATTATAGCGAATTCGGATTCCTTGAAAAAGATTGGCTAAAAAAAAGAAGCCTATTATTGCTGTACCAACGGTCCCTAATACAAAAGAAAGATGATAAAATCCCCGTAACCAATATCCAGTATCAATCGAACGGACTCGAATCTGCAGATGTTGATACACAAACGTTCCAATTCCAAAAAATAGAACAGTTGTTAAGATTAAAAACAAGAAAGCAGTCAGCAAGTTTTTATACCGATTTTGTTTTGTTTGTTTATAGATCGGTTCTGCTGCAGAAAGTAACTCAATAATCAATAATTCTTGATCCATAAAATTCTCCTAGCAAATAAATGATTGTCGTTATTATCCTGCATAAAAAGTCCGATAGCTAGCTTTATTATGAAGATTTAAAAAAAAGACCTAGAAAATTTCTAGATCTTCATCTATTAATATTAACGAAAACCTTTAAAAATATAAATGATCCCTGTATAGTCGCCATTAGTCCGTACACAATAGACCGCTATGATAGGGAAAATATCTAAGGGAAATATCCTCAACCTATGTACTAGTGCTATAGAGTTCTGCTCAATTTTTCCATCGACATTTAGGATTTTTACTCATCAATCACTTATAGTTATTCGTCTTCTTTTAGTAAATCTCTTAAAGAAAATCCATCAAATGTTTCACCATCATAATATTTCAATAATTGATCTGCAGTTAATAAAGAGGAAGTCATTTCCTCTTCTTTTTCTTCAACTAAATTCAAGGCAGCATACTCTTGGTATTGCTCTGCCAATTGTCGATACAGCACTTTTTTTGAGGTGCCTTCTCCCGTAATAAAGGGTAGTTCTTTCAGATGTCCTCGATAAAAAGGCAAGTTGCCTTTCCATTCAATTGGTTGTTCTACGACGGTCAGGTGAACGTCAGCAAAGATATCTTCGTACATATTTAATCATCCTCTCTCAGGGTACGATATTGTCGAGGTGTCATACCTTCAACTTGTTTGAATCTACGATAAAAAAAAGCTTTGTCTTTATAACCGAGACGTTCAATAATTGCTTGTACCGTTAAATCGGTCTGAATCAAATAGTTTTTACATCGTTCAATTCGTTGGATCAAGACCCATTCCGTAAAAGTTTTCCCCGTCTTCTCTTTAAGTAAGCTAGATAAATAATTGGGATGAAAATGAAACTTATCCGCGAGTTCGTCCAATGTGACTTGTTCTAAACGTAAATCGATATATGCTACTAATTCTTTTGCTAGTTGCTGATTTGAAATAAAAAGATCCTTATCAATCAGACTTTGATATTCTACTTGGCTCATCTCAACGATCAGTAAAACAAAAGCGGCTTTAGTCACTTTATTATTAAAATAAGCCATTTTTACTACTTGTTTCAATAGTAATAACAGATAAAAATGAAGATCGACTTGGTTAGAAAAATCGTAAACTAAATATCGGCTGATTCCACTAAAATCTTGGCTCAATGCATCCACAAAAAAACGATACAGTAAAGGTTCCTCCACAAATTGACTCAATAATGAAGCACTAAAATAGTTTGGTTTAAAATAAAAAATGACTACTTCTGTTGTAGTTGAACTAACGTAAGAAAAGCTGGTATCTCCGTTTGTGACAATCATCCCTTGAGCTAATAAAGTGCTTTTTTTATCATTGAGCTGATAGGTTATTTCCCCTTTAATCACATATAAAAGACGAATAAATCCTTTTCTAACTACTATTTTTCCAGTCATTTTTCTGGTAACAAACGCAGCGATCTCTCGTTGTGAATTCTCTGAAAAATATTGGACTTCATCATCCAGCTGATATTGATGCGTTAGATAACAATCCAGGTTAGCTAAAAATTGATAAAAGGCTGCAGATTGATCTGTACTAATGCTAATTCTTTCTCCCCTTAAAATCAGACACTTTTTACTTTAGCAAAACTATTTTAAAATATAGCAGATAAAACTATAATCTATCTATTGATTGTATCATTTCTTATATTTATTTACATTTGATTTAGACACCTTTAGGAGGAAGAACGATTATGAAAATTGGATTTATCGGGGCTGGTAATATGGCTAGCGCAATTATTGAAGGAATCCTTCAACAACATTTTAGTCACCCACAAGATATCTATTTATACGATATTTCAATCGAAAAAGCTCAATCTTTTGCTAAACAGAAAGAAATTCAAGCAGTAGCTGATTTACAAGCATTGATCCAAAAAGTTGATACCGTCATCTTAGCGGTTAAACCCAATATTGTTCAAGAAGTATTATTAGCTGCTAAAAAAACCATCTTGGAAACTCAGCCTTTGATCGTTTCCATCGCTGCTGGAACAAGTACGGAAACACTTTATGAGAACTTTCAAACTAGCGAAGCCGTTCGAATTATTCGTGTAATGCCGAATATGAATGCTATGGTAGGATCTGGTGCAGCAGCTGTTTGCAAAAACGAGTATGCTTCAGAAAAGGACTTAAAGACGATTGTTGATCTGTTCAATGCTGTCGGAAAAGCGTGGCCGTTAGAAGAAAAATATTTTTCGATCTTCACTGCAATTGCCGGTAGCTCGCCTGCCTATACCTTCTTGTTTATCGATTCGATTGCTCGGGCCGCTGTGAAGAATGGGATGCCAAAAGACTTAGCCTTAGAAATTGCGACTCAAGCAATCTTAGGTAGCGCTGAAACGTTGGCTGACAGCCAAGAAAATCCTTGGACTTTGATCGATCGAGTCAGCTCACCTGGCGGTACAACAGTTGCTGGAATCGTTGAATTAGAAAACAATGCCTTTATCTCAACCGTTATTAAAGGAATTGACGCCACGATTCAAAAAGATCAGGAATTGAATAAAAAAGATTAGCCAGATAAAAAACACCCTTCAAAGATGGACGAATCTCTTCGTTCCACTTTGAAAGGGTGCTTTATTTTATCTTATTTTTTCCATTCTTCGACTTCATTTTGGTGGTCTTTGATCCAGTCTTTTGCAGCTTGGGAAGGATCTTTCCCTTCATTGATTGCTAACATGACGCTTTCCATATCTTTTTGGTTCCAATGGAATTTATCTAAGACTTTATAAGCTTCAGGCTGCTCTTTTTCTAAGCCTTTGCGTGCCATTGTATGGATCGATTCTTCAGAACCCATTGCTCCCTTTGGATCTTCTAAATATTTTAAACCATATTTAGCAAACATCCAATGCGGAGACCAACCAGTGATAACGATTGGTTCTTTCTTTTTAATGGCTTGACCTAATGCAATCGTCATTGCCCCAGATGAAGAAGTTGAGACTTTCCAGTCAGCTAGATTAGGATACGCTTTAAGTGTATTTTCTGCCGCATTCACAACACCTGCTCCTGGTTCAATACCAGTAATGGTTTTCTTTGCTTGATCAGATAGATCTTCGATTGAATTGACATCCATGTAATCCGGTACAACAAGGCCGACTTTAGCGCCTTTTAAGTTGACACCTAAATCATCGACTTGATCTTTGTATTGTGCATACTGAGCTTGATGTGTATTTGGCAACCATGCCGCTACCATCGCATCGGATTCACCTTTAGCTACCGATTCCCACATGATTGCATTATCTAATGGTGTCATATTGACTTTATAGCCCATCTCTTTTAAAACTTCCCCCACTACATGGGTAGATGCAACTTCTGTATCCCATTCAACATAAGTAAGATTGATTGTTCCTTTATTTTTTTCAGCTGCTCCGCCAAAACCAAAAGAAGCGACAACTACGATCACAGCTATAATGCCTGCTGCGATTCCTATTTTTTTCTTCTTCGCTTTTGGCATTTTTTGACTTGCTTGTTGTTTAGGTTTATTCAAATTTTGAGTGAAACGATCGATAATGATCGCTAAAATAACTAATGCCAAACCATTAACGAAGCCATTCCCCACTTGAGCTCGTTGCAAGGCAGAAAGCACGCCACGACCCAAACCAGGTGCGCCGATCATTGAAGCGATGACTACCATTGATAATGCCAACATCGTGGTTTGATTGATCCCTGCTAAAATCGTACTCTTAGCTAATGGCAATTCTAATTTAAATAATTTTTGTTTACCTGTTCCGCCAAATGAATCAGACGCTTCGACCAATTCTTTAGGAATTTGACGAATCCCTAAATTTGTAAATCGGACGGTTGGCGGCAAGGCAAAGATTACTGAGGCAAAAACCCCTGGTACCATTCCGATACCGAAGAACGCAACAGCCGGAATCAGATATACGAATCCAGGCATAGTTTGCATGAAATCCAAAATGGGAGTGATAATTTTTTTGGCTGTTTCATTTTTAGCCATCAAGATTCCCAACGGTACACCAATGATGATTGACAATAAACTTGATAGAACGACTAATGTAATAGTACTCATCAAGTCTGTCCACAATCCCTGATTATAAATAAACAATAAACCAATTAACGTAAAACTCGTTAGTCCCCATTTTTTATTCGAGATAAAAAAGGCAATGACTGTTAATACTAGAATAAATAGTAATGGTGGAATCATCGTTAATATACTAGTCATTCCATCCATCAAAAATTGGCCGCTATGCTGTAAGACTGAAAACAATCCTGCAAAAGTACTGGTCAGCCATTCTGTAAATCCTTCGACCCAATCAGCGACGGGCAAGGCTTGTTGTAAAATATTAGACATTTGCATTCACCTCTCCTGTTTCGATGTCTGTATCTGCTAAAGCTTCTAAGACACTTCCGCGGATGACAACCCCCACTAAGCGATCGTCTTCAACTACAGCAAGTGGTGCCGGTGAATCAAAAATCAAATTAAAGATATCAGTGACTAACATATCTTTAGGAATTCGACGAACATTCTTATCGATCACTTCTTTAAGTGTTAGATTATTTTTACGAGCTTCCAAAGCTTTTTCTGCAGTTAAACTACCTTTTAATTTTCGTTTGCGATCAACAGCTAATAACATGCTGACTTCTTCTTTACGCATTCGATTTAACGCTACATTTGGTCCGTCGACTTCAATATTAGTCGTGAAGGCCGGTACCATGATATTTTGTGCAGTCAATACTTTCGAACGATCGACATCTTCGACAAAGTCACGAACGTATTGGTTGGCCGGATGAGTCAAAATTTCTTCTCCCGTACCGATCTGCATGATCTGTCCATCTTTCATCAGAGCAATTCGATCGCCGATGCGCAACGCTTCATTCAAATCATGTGTGATAAAAATGATCGTTTTTTGGACGTTAGATTGTAAATCTAATAATTCATCTTGCATTTCCCGACGAATTAGTGGATCTAAGGCTGAAAAAGCTTCATCCATCAATAAGATTTCTGGGTCATTTGCTAGTGCTCGCGCTAAACCGACCCGCTGTTGCATTCCACCGGATAATTGATTTGGATATTGGTCTTTAAACGTTAATAGTCCTGAATTATCTAAGGCTTGTTCAGCCTTCGCTTGACGTTCAGCTTTTGGTACGCCTCGTACTTCAAGTCCATATTCCGTATTTTCTAAAACTGTACGATGAGGAAATAAACCAAAATTTTGAAAAACCATATTGATTTTATGGCGGCGTACTTCACGCAAAGCTTCTTTATCCATCTTAGCGATATCTTCACCATCGATGTAGATCTCCCCTGAAGTCGGATCAATCAAACGATTCAACAAACGAATCATAGTCGATTTTCCACTACCAGAAAGACCCATAATGACAAATATTTCACCTTCGTTGACTTCAAAACTTGCATCATAAACCCCAACAGTTGCACCCGTTTTTTCTACGATTTCATTTTTACTGCGATTCTCTTGAATCATTTCAAGGGCTTGTTGCTGCTTCTTACCAAAAATTTTAGTTAGATGCTCTACCTTAACTTTACTCAAAAGATATCCTCCTTATTTTCTGTTTATAGTTCATTTCGTTTATTAAAAGAAACAAAACAATTATTTTTATAAAAGTGACCATACAACACTAACATCATGTGGTCACTTTGTCAAAAAAGATGATGAAAATTTTCTGCAAAAAAAGATAATCTGTCTATTCAAACAAAAAAACAGACCATCGTGATGGTCTGTTTTTTACAAATCATTGGGATAAAATAAATGTTGCATCCGTTGCAAGCCTAATTCATTTCCGACAAAAAACAACGTATCTCCAGCACAAATCTTGGCATAGGGTCCTGGTGAAAGTAACAATTCTTCTTTTTGTTGAATTGCAATGATCGTCGCCCCTGTCTCATGCCAGATATTTAAATCATTAACGGTACTTTCTAAATGTGCAGCAGCTTTCGTTAAAGTCAATTCATAGGGAACGAACGGAGCTGCATTATGGACCCGTTTCGTTTGAGCCAATAATTGATTCAACAATTTACTCATAGCATCTAGTTCTTGGCGCTGATTATTAATACTTTCTTGAATATCATTTTTGATTTCTTGAACTGATTGCACATCTTGATATTGTTCAAAGTATGCACGAGCTTTTTCTCTTGAAAGTACATATGCACCACTGCCATGCCGAACTTCCATAATTTCAAGATCAACTAAGACATTGATCGCTTTGCGCGCTGTCTCGGGAGAAACATTAAAATTACTCGCCAACGTTGAGCGTGCATGGATTTTTTCGCCTACTTTATAACGCTGGTCTGCGATGCGTTCTGCTATTTCTACCGCTATTTGCTGGTATCGTGGAAGCATGACGTGTTTTTTATTTTCGCCTTCCATCACAAAGCCTCTTTTCCTCAAAATTCATTTTTAGCATAGCATATTTTTTTTAGAAAAGCTGTAATCATTCTGTGGAGATTTAAATGAAGTTGTTAGTGCTTTCGCTTTTAGAATTTATTCATATAAGCATTTTTCTGATATTTTTTTATCGCTTTTTATCAAAAAAAAAGCTAGACTAATTCAGATTATTTTTTATGGCAGCTCATATTGAGATAAAGATACTTATTTTTAATTCATTGAAAAGCCATTCTAAAAATAAAAAATAGGAGTGATTATTTGCATTTTTTAATCGGTATTATTGGTTTAGTTCTCGTTTTAGCATTAAGTTTTTTGATTAGTAATGATCGTAAAAAGATTCGTTATACACCACTTTTAGTGATGCTCGTCTTGCAATTTTTATTAGGATTTATTTTACTGCGAACTTCTGTAGGAACAAAAATCGTTGGTGGTTTGGCAAATGTCTTCGACGCACTATTAAGCTTTGCTGGATCAGGAGTTGATTTTGTCTTTGGAGGGATCGCTAATAAAGGCAGCTTCCCGTTCTTCTTAAATGTCTTGATGCCAATCGTATTTATTTCAGCAATTATTGGGATTCTACGTTATATCAAAATCCTACCGCTCTTCATGAAAGGCGTGGGGATCATCTTAAGTAAAATCAACGGCATGGGAAAATTAGAATCTTACAATGGGATTGCTTCTGCTATTTTAGGTCAGTCTGAAGTATTTATTTCGGTCAAAAAAGAATTGCCTACTATCTCTGAAAAACGTTTAACAACAATGAGTATCTCAGCCATGTCGACGGTGTCAATGTCGATTGTTGGTTCTTATATGGCATTGATCCAACCGCGCTATGTTATTACGGCACTCGTACTTAATTTATTTGGTGGATTTATCATTGCCTCAATCGTTAATCCTTACCAATTAGAAAACGATGAATTAGTTATTGAAGAAGATAAAAATCAAACCTTCTTCCAAATGTTGGGCGAATATATTTTGGATGGCTTCCAAGTAGCAATTACAGTAGCAGCGATGTTGATCGGTTTCGTTGCTTTGATCGCGATGATCAACTTTATTTTTGCGAAAATAACTGGTTTAACATTCCAAGAAATTTTAGGCTATATTTTTGCTCCGCTAGCCTTTTTGACAGGTATACCTTGGAAAGAAGCTGTTCATGCCGGCAGCTTGATGGCAACAAAACTGGTGACGAATGAGTTCGTTGCCATGACTGAATTATCTAAAGGTACTTGGCATTTTTCAACACGTACCACAGCAATTGTTTCTGTCTTCTTAGTCTCATTTGCTAACTTTTCTTCCATTGGGATCATCTCAGGTGCTATGAAAGGTCTGAATGAAGAAAAAGGAAATTTAGTTGCAAAACATGGACTAAAAATTCTTTTAAGTGCTAGTTTAGTCAGCTTTTTAAGCGCCATTATCACTGGTCTTATTTTTTAATAAAAAGACGTGAAAGAAAAATCTTTCACGTCTTTTTTATTTTTATAATTGTTCATCCTCGTAGATTTCGTACTCATAAGGAGAGCCTTGATAGAAATACTGTTTGGAAACAGTCGCTTCGTTATCAGTCGCCATTAATTCTTTACGAAATGGGAAACGAACGGCATGACCTTTAGTAGTTTGGCCGCCAGGTAAAATGTAGTACAATTCATCATTTGGTGTTGGTTGATTCAATTGATCCATCACTTCAGAGATTACTTGTTGTTCATCAATCGTTTGATTCTTTGCGACTTTTTTGTAGTCTTCTAAAAAGACCGCTTGTCCTTCAAAAAATATCATATCCATTTTTTCATCACCCTTTCCTTTTAACTGTACCATCTCTGAAGTATTTCCAAAACTAACACGCTTACTCGGCTAAATCTAAATGACCTGCGGGCGTTTGATACAGTGGCCAACTCCCCGCTAGTTCAACCCGAATCAACTGTAATTCAGGATATTCTTTGATCGCCATCACGATTGAATCAATCAATTGTCCTTGTTTCATTAGATGATCTTGTGTGGCTAATAATTGATCCTGATCTAACTCACTGCGATACGTTTGATTTGCTTGCAAAATTTCATGGAAAGCCGCTTTAAATGAACGTTCAACTTTACGTGCCAATTTTGCTTCATTATCTGTCGTATAAGCTATTTGAGCTTTCTCGGCTGTGAACGTTAGGTACACTAATGGTACGGTAGATACTGTTTTTGTAGGAGACACATAATAAAATGCCTCTTCTAAAAGATCTAATGAAATCGTTAATTTCATAAATTCGCCCCTTTTCTGATGCAATTATAGCACTCAACTAATAATTCCTTCGAATAAAGTATTTCAATAAAAAAAACGCCGATTGGCGTTTTTTTTATATCATGACTGTCATTGTTGCGGCAACTAATATCAAAACTAATCCGATGATAGTAATCGTCATTTCTTTTTTGGTTTTCTTTTGTCCTAAGAACCAAATTCCAGTCAATGTGGCTAAGACAACTGACGTTTGCGACAAGATAAAGCCAGTAGCTAATCCGTTCATATCAGGTTGAGCTGAGATCAAGTATGTCAATGCTGCAAAAGCAAAGAAGAAACCTGAGAAAATATGTTTATATGATACAACTTCTGCGAAAGGTGATTTTTCTTTATCTTTCACTGTCAAAATCACAGAATAAACCACAGCAACAATGACCATCCCAATTGCTTGCGGTAAAAAGGCATGCATGCCGTCAATGCTTGTAGCTTGAGGTGCGGCTGAATATGCCCAATAACCAATTTCACCAAAAGCTAATAAGATTACTGCTTTTTTTAGTACACTAGCTTTTTCTTGTGTCTTTTCTTCTGACCAAACAGTCATCCAAGCACCTAAGATGATCAATACCAAAGCAAAAGCTCCGATTAATTTAGCAGTAGCTCCAGGCCAGTTGCCAAGTGCCAAAACGCCCCATAAGGATGCCCCTAACAACTGAAAAGCAGTGGTGATCGGCATTGCTCTTGATGATCCTACCAATGTAAATGATTGGAATGTAATGATTTGTGCAGTTGCCCAACCAATCCCTGAAAGAATTGAAAAGAATAAATCCATTCCTGTGGGAAAACTCATCCCATTCACTAACGCAAATACGATAGCGAAGATTAGAGTTCCTAAAGTAGATCCTAAAATTTGATTAACTGGCCGGCCACCGATTTTAGAAGCAATAGTTGGAAAAAGCCCCCAACCTAATAATGGACCTAATCCAATTAAAATTGCCGTTGCATTCATATAATACTTCCTCCTTGAGTTTTAAAAAATTAAAAGACGACGCCGCTTTCTAATAAGATATTAGCATAAGGGGTCATTTCACCAGTACGAATAAATGCTTTGCTATCATGTAAAGCAGCTTTCATATCTGTATGTGGGATAAAGGTAATCGGCATCTCAGGTAGACGTTCTTTGATTTGTTTCAACATCTCTGGATTTTCAGTTTTTATTTCTTCAGCTAAATAAATGTGTTGGACTTCTAATTCTTCTAGTACATTATTTAATACGGCCATGAAACTAGGAATACCATTATCGACCGCCAAATCAATTTTTTCTGTTGTAGCAGGTACTGGCATGCCAGCATCGCCAATACTTAGTTGATCAAAGTGACCCATTTGAGCGATTACTCGTGAAATATCTGAATTAATTACTTTACCTTTTTTCATTTTGCTACTTCCTTTCTTTCATCCAATTCATTTTTATAAGGGATCGATGGTTGCGCACCAAAACGTTGGACGGTGATAGAAGATGCTTTGTTCCCGTATTTGATGGCTTCTTCTAAATTACTGAAATCTTTTTCTAATACACTGCTCATTGCACCGATAAAAGTGTCCCCTGCAGCCGTTGTATCAACAGCATTTACTTTAAACGCGGGAATAATACCACTACGGCCATTCACATCATAAAATGCGCCCTTACTGCCGATGGTAATAATTACTGCTTCAATTCCTAACTGATGTAGTGAATCAGCGGCAGCTTTTAAACTTGCTTCATCTGTTACTTTGATCCCAGTTAATATTTCTGTTTCTGTTTCGTTTGGTACGACCATATCTGTAACGGCTAATAATTCAGCAGGAACTTTTTCTAATGCAGGTGCTGGATTCAAAATTGTTTTTACCCCAGCTTCACGAGCAATTTTAAACGCCTCTACAGTACTTGCTAAAGTACTTTCAAATTGTGCTACTACAAAATCACTTGCTTTGATTACATCGGCATTTGCTTGAACTTGCTCAGGGGTGAAAGCATTGTTGGCACCCGCGTGAATCATAATACTATTTTCACCTTGATCATCTACTATGATATACGCTTGTCCAGTTGCTTGTTTTTCAAGAGTTTGAACGCCTGAAAGATCGATTCCTTCTTCTGAAAGAAGTTGATGCATCATTTCACCGGCTTCATCGTTTCCAATCGCACCAATAAAATTAGTTTTAGCTTCTGAACGCTTCGCTGCAACTGCTTGATTCGCACCTTTACCACCACCAGCTGAAAAAATTTCTTTAGTATGCATTGTCTCACCTGGTTTAGGCATCTGTTTTACACGAATCGTGCGGTCCAAGTTGATACTACCAATAATTGTAATCGTATTCATTTTAGTCACTCCATTTCGTTTTCTTTAAAATTAAGCGGTTACTATTTTTAAAACGTTTTAGTAAAACGTTTTAATTCGACACCAAAAATATAGCACAGCTTGAAAGCTATTTCAAGTGTGCTGTTGAAAAACGTTTCTTTATTTGAACAGAAAGTTTTTTTTCTTCCCAATCTTTCTTTGGTTGATGAATTCTTTCCAACAACAGTTCCGCGGTTGTTTGCCCTAATTCATAGATTGGTTGTGCTACAGTTGTTAGTTGCGGCGTCATATATTCACACATATCTACATTGTCATAGCCGATCACACTATAATCATCGGGTATTGTTTTACTTGCTTCTGCTAATCCTAGATAGATACCAAAAGCGATCTCATCATTGATTGCAAAAATAGCTGTAACTTCCGAAGCAATAATTGATTCGACTGCCTGTCGTCCACCTTCTTTTGAAAGCTCGCTATGAATTAAAATAGGATTTGAAAAAATTTCGTTAAATCCTTTTAACCGGTTTTGAATATTTTCTGTAGCATCTTCGGGTAATACGACCGCGACTTTTCGATGTCCTAATTCATACAGATGTTCTCCCGCTATTTTCCCTCCTGCAAAATCATCCGTTAGTACTGCATCGCTAAACCCCTTTGCCTTTTTTTGATCTAGTACAATAAAAGGCAAATTCTTTTTCCGCAAAGTTTGGTTGATCGCTTGGTTGGAAATGGCAGAGCTTGCAATAATGTATCCATCTACTCCTCGCCGACTTAATTCTGCTAGATAATTGGTCTCTTTTTCCATATCCAAATCCGCATTACATAACATCGTCACAAAATTTTCACGATATAACACACCCTCAATTCCACGGACTAACGTACTAAAAAAGGGATTGGTTATATCCGGTACTAACACACCGATCGTCTTGCTTTCCTTCATGATCATTCGACGAGCAAAATAATCAGGTTCGTAATTTAATTCCTCTTTGGCTGCCAGTACTTTTTCTACCGTTTTCAGACTAAATTTTTGTGCATTTCCATTTAGAATCTGAGAAACAGTCGCAATCGAGACCCCTGATCGTTTCGCTACATCTTTGATCGTAATTTTTTTATTTTCCATTTAATTCGCTCCTGCTTTAAATTCTGTTTTATTCTCTCACGAAAGGGCTTGCCTGTAAACCAACCAAATCGCACACTTGCTATCATCACAAAATTTATCTATACTGCTTATGATATATTTATAGGAGTGAAATGATGAATAAAAAAACAAAAATTATCCTAGGAATTATTTTTATTATCCTTATTGCTTTAGCTTTTGCTGGAAACTATTTCTATTCATACGCTGTTGTCCCATCAAAGAAGGATTTTTTGTCTAATGGATCAAATAAAAAGTCTACGGAATTGATTGCTGCCGAAAATTGGTTTAATGACGAAAATAATCGTACCACTTGGCACTTAACCTCTAAAGATGATCTCAGATTATCTGCCTATTATTTACCGGCAGAAAAAGATCAACATAAAACAGCCATCGTGGCTCATGGCTATATGGGACAAGCTACCGATATGACTCAATATGCTAAAATCTATCATGATCTTGGTTATAATGTTTTGATACCTGATGCTAGAGGGCATGGGAAAAGCGAAGGTGATTACATAGGATTTGGTTGGCACGAAAGAAAAGACTATGTTCAATGGATCGATCGAGTAGTCGGACAAGATTCAAAATCAGAAATTGTTCTCCACGGTGTCAGTATGGGCGCAGCTACGGTCATGATGACCAGCGGCGAGCAATTACCAACCAATGTTAAAGCGATCATCGAAGATTGCGGCTATAGCTCAGTCAATGGCGAATTAACCTACCAATTGAAGCAACTCTTTAATTTACCAGCTTTTCCATTGATTCCTGTTACTAGTCTGGTAACAAAAATTCGTGCTGGATACTTCTTTGGTGAGGCTGATGCTATTAAACAATTAAAGAAGAACCAGCTGCCGATGCTTTTTATCCATGGTGATAAAGACGATTTTGTTCCTTTCTCAATGCTGGATAAAGTCTACAATGCTACCAATGGACCAAAAGAAAAATATGTCGTCCACGGTGCTGGACACGCTGAATCATTAAGCAAAGATCCAGCTAACTATCAGAAAAAAATGACCGATTTTCTAGCAAAATATATAAAATAAAAAATTTAATAAAAGAGGCTGTGCCCGCTTTGGCACAGCCTCTTTCTGTTTAAAATTCGTTCAAATTCGATTCGATCATTACTTTGATTTCATTACCTTCCATCACTTTATCAAAGGCTTCTCGCCACTCATCCAATGGGTATTTCTTTGTAATCATTTCATCGATATTAATGGCACCTTTTGCTAATAAATGAATCGCAATTGGCCAATCGTATGGATTTTGTGACCGACTACCAATATATTCGATTTCTCGTTGGATGATCGATTCTGTATCTAATTCAACCAGCTTGTTAGCAAACAGTCCTACCTGAACAAACTGACCTTGCTTCCGAATCAACGGTAAACTGGCGTTGACGGCAGGAGCAGCACCTGACGCATCGTAAACTTTATCTACTCCATAACCCTCTGTTAGTTGATTAACAATAGCAGTTAAGTCTTCTTGCATTGTATCAACAACTACATCAGCACCTAATTTTTTAGCTAAATCTAAACGATGTGCATCTTTCGTGATGCCCGTCATGATGACGAAAGCACCAATTTCTTTTGCAATCTGCAGTAAGAATAAACCGATCGGCCCAGGTCCCATGATAATAATTGTATCTTGCAATTCTAAATGACTCTTTTGATACATTGCATGAACACAGCAAGCCAGCGGCTCACTCATCGCTGCTCCCTCGTAGCTTAAATGATCGGGCAAAATGTGGATACTTTCTTCGCGAGCTAATACATAATTGGCCATAGAACCATTTTGTTGAGTTCCAATCCCTTTTCGATTTGAGCACAAATTGTATTGTTTATTTTGACAATAATCGCACTCACCACACACATAAAAAGTTGTTTCACTCGTTACACGATCGCCCACTTTAACTGAAGTTACTTTTTCTCCCACTGCTACTACTTGACCGGAAAACTCATGTCCTAATACTACTGGTGTTGTCGGATTTTTATATTCCCCTTTGAATGTATGGATATCCGAGCCGCAAATACCAGTGTAAGCTACTTTGATCAATACTTTGTCTTCAGTTGCTTCAGGAACAGGTAAATCAATAAATTCCATTTGATCATAACCGGGTGCTTGCTTTGAAACACCCTTCATCATTTTATTACTCATTTTATAAGCCCCCTACATTACTTGTGCTACTAATTCTGATAATTTTAAGAAGATCCATTTCAAGAAATTCCCACCAGTATCTAAATTGGTGATTTGAGCAGCACCTTCTGGGAATTTAACGATTCCTTGAGCCATCTCAGTCAATACTGGTGCAAAGTTCGTTGCCATCAATAAAGCAAAGGCCATGACAACTGTTAATGAAATAACTGAAGTTAAGATATTTCCTCTGCGACTTGGAACAACTAAAGCTGCGAAAAATGGAATCGTTGCCAAATCTCCGAATGGCAAAACGTGATTTCCTGGTAAAATTACGGCTAAGAATAATGTGATCGGGACCATCAAAAGTCCTGTTGATAATGCAGCTGGTGAGCCAGTTGCTAATGCAGCATCCATTCCTAGATAGATTTCGCGGTCACCATAACGACTTTGTAACAATTTTTGTGCTCCTTCTTGGATTGGGATCAAACCTTCCATCAAGATTTTTACCATCCGTGGCATTAAGAACATTACTGCGCCCATGTTCATACCGATTTGTAAAATACCGATTAGATCATAACCACCTAATAAACCTAAGAACATACCAATGATAATTCCCATGATCATCGGCTCGCCAAAGATACCAAAACGTTTTTGGATCGTTTCTGGTTTTACATCTAATTTGTTTAGTCCTGGAATTCGATCCAATACCCATCCGACTGGCAATGCTAAGATTGCATACCCTTGGGCTGAACCTGTCGTAATACTGATTCCTTCAAGACCATAATATTCTTGGACTTTCGGTGCAGTCTTATCAGCAATCACTAAAATAATGATTGAGAATAAAATCCCGCACAAGATGCCAAAGAAGAAACTTCCTGTTACAATATAACCAGTTGCCGCTACAGAACTAACATGCCAGTAGTTCCAGATATCGATATTCAGTGTTTTTGTACGATTTAATGCCAACATAATTAAATTCACTACTAAAATAACTGGAATCATTACAGCCGCGATTGGTTGCGCCCATGTCCCGGCTGAAACTGCTGGCCATCCTGCATCGATGATTGTTAAATTCAAGCCAAATCTCTCGACCATTGCTTGTGCGGCTGGACCAACATTCGTTGTCAATACATTGATGACTAGGTTGATCCCGATCATCCCGATCCCTACAGTGATACCCGAAATAATTGCTTTCTTGACTGGAACTCTGAAAATAATACCTACGATAAAAATAATGATCGGCAACATCACACTTGGACCGGCGCCTAATATACTCTGTACTACGTCCGTTAAACCATCCATAAATTTATTCCTCCTGTTTTGCTTTGATATATTTAATTTTTCTCTTGAAAAAATAAATCTTTCTTCAACACATATATCTTCCACTACGGATCATTAGATCTAAGTGGTTCTTTTTAGTTAGTGAAAGATATACATGTCAATCAAAATTATTGAATACTTTTAGCGGCTTCGATAATTTCATTCTCAACTTTTTCAGTACCGATCCCTGTTAAAAATGCCATCGCTTTGATTGCTGGAATTTTATACTCTGTTGGCAACATTGTTGTTGAAATCAGCATATCCGCTCCATCTTGTTTTGATGCTGCTTCCGAAATTTTAATTTGATTAATTTCTACTGGGATATCATTTCTTGCAAATAGATCCTCTACTTTTCTCATTACCACTGTTGATGTTGCGATTCCTGCTCCACATGCGACTAATACTCGTACTTTTTTCATTATAATTGGCTCCCTTTTATAAGTTATTTTGTTTGATGATTTCAATTAATTCTGATGGGGTCGTTGCTAAAAGCAACTCTGCTAATAATGATTCATTTTGCAATAACCCCATTAACGACTGCAGCATTTCTAATTGTGCATGAGGTTGGTTCAATCCTAATACAAAAATAATTTGTGCTTTAACTTCTTGATTACTGTCTTCCATGCTCTGAAAAACTACTGGATCTTGTAAAGTAACGATTGCAACAAATTCTTCCTGCACACATTCAGCATCTGTGTGGGGAATAGCCGCCCCATAATGGACTAATTGGATACCTGTAGGAAATGTTGCTTCTCTTTTTTTGATTCTTTCCAAAAAATCTTCTCTGACCCAACCAAGATCGGTTGCTTTTTGAGTGACTTGTTCAAATAATTCATCTTGCGAAAAATAATTTTCTTGAGTAAAAACTAATGGTTCTTTTACATACGCACTCAGCGTGGTTGCTTCTGTCATCATTTCTGCCTCCAATACTGCTCATTGAATTCCATCAATGCCGTTCGAATTTCATTTTTTGTTGTGGCTTGTTCCATTTTGATTAACTGTTCATCGCCAGCTAGACTCATCATTTCAAAAATCAAATCCAAATGTTCTTCTTTATCATTTGATGCTAATAAAATGACTGTATGAACTTTGCGTCCATCTTCTGTTAAAATTCCTTTTTTAATGATTCCTAAACTGATCCCTACACCGATAGCTCCAGCTTCTGCCACTGTGTGTGGCAAGGCGATTTTGTGCCGTAGAATTGAATACACTGGCGGCTGAGGCATTTCCTTTTTCAATGCTTCAACATACATAGGTGTGATCACTTGTTTTTGTTCCAAAGGTCTAGCTAGGTTCTCTAAAACTTCTGTCCAACTAATCTTTTCTTCAAAAACTTGGATTGTTTCTTCCTTCAATAAATCAATTAAATGTGGCCGTTTTTTTTCTAAAATTTTTGATTCTTTTGGTGCAAATAAAGTTAGCAGTTCATCATAAAGGTTCGTTTCATCAACATTATCTGCATGTTTTTTAACGACGGCTAAGATTTTTTCTGGCGTTACAGCCTCTGTTTGAATAACTGCTGAAGCTCGTAGAACACGCTCTCTTAATTGCCGTTTTTCTTGTTCATTTAGAAAATTATTGACAACGAAGACTTTTTTTTCCGTTTTTAATGGTACTGCTGAAAAAATATAATCTACTTTGTAATCAGTTCGATAAAATTCACGCGCAGACATTGTTGTAATAAAGTCGATTTCTGGTAATAAATTGCGTAACGTATTTTCTAATAATGCCGCAATAGAAACACCATTAGGACAGACAATAATAGCTTTTTTTCTGTTTTCTGGGTGAATGATTTCAGAACTTTCTACGATATGACTGCCGATAAACAAAGAAATAAAAAATAATTCTGCATCAGGAACCGACTGCTCAAAATACGTTTCTAAAGGACCTGCAGCTTCTTTGACTAAATAAAAGAGTGAAAATAAATTCGCATCTTTATTTTCTTGATAAAATCGAGTTTGTAAATTTAAATGATACTTAATTCGGTAATACGCTGGTCGCATATGAACAAGTAGACGATCTAATAATTTTTCTTTATCTTCTAAGTTAACTCCTGCGATTCGTTCAAAGTTTGCAATAACTTGCTTTAGCGCTTCTTTCATTTTATTAATTGCTTTAACAGAGAGAATATCGCCTCTTGAAAGATTTGTTGTTAACAAAAGCATCGTTAAGTAAACGCGTTCATTTTCACTCAAATCTTCGACATCCCAAATCACTCGGTCAGCGGCTAAATATTCTTTCGTATCTGTTAGTTCCCGATAATTAACTTTAAAACTATACGAAATTAATTTTCCTTTTTGCGCCCGCCGTATCATTAATAAAATCAATAACGGCAATGTTTTTAGCCGTTCGTCTGTAAATTGGACCTCTAGTTCTTCTTCTACTAACTCGACACGTTTCTGGAATGTTTCAACCTGTTGATGATCGATATTAGCAAATTGGATAATTACGTTTACTCCGTTATACATACTAGCTAAATTATTTAATACATCTGACAGCAGGTTGCGCTTATTCCACTCATCGCCTTGGATGAAGTAGCCTTTTTGGCGAGTATATTTCAACTGCAGATCATAGCTTTTCAGTCCTTGATCGACTTCTTTTAAATCGCGAAGAACTGTATTACGACTGACTCTCAATTCATCGATAAAATGATTTAATGATAGATAATCTTCTTTACTTAATAACATTAATTCGACGATTGCCGCTCGTTCTGTACTCGAAAAAACATAATTTTCTGTTTTTTCTCCAAGCGTTTCACCACCACCTTTAAAATTTGAAAGAATTTCATTAGCAATAAGAAAGTGCCCATTTTTTGTTCGTTTGATTTCACTCATCTTTTCTTCTAGCAAGGAATCATTGATTTTTTTCAGCGCATAATTTAATTGTCCTCTAGTTAAATCAAATTTTTCACACAACGTTTTGCTAGTGATTCGTGGATTGTTGATTAACTCAACAAAAATTTGATTGGTTCTTTCTTCTAAATTCATTGTCATCCCTCTTTACATCTTTAATTTAAATGAAAAACGCTTACATTACTACCTTCTTTGTTCCCAATTAATTCAGTGTTTTTTATGCAACTTGGTGTTCTAAAAAACAAACTTGAGCAAAAAAATTATATTATTTCTATAAAACACCTAATTAAAAGCTCTAATTACTTATTGCATCTCTAAACTTTATTGCTAATTATGCAATATGATACTCTATTAAAATTCATAGTTTACCATGAGTCTCATTTTTTGTCTGTTCTTTAATCATCTGATACTCTTCATGATTTAAAACAAAAATCCCGATAAGCGCACTTATCAGGATCACTTTTTTATTTAGATTAGACTTTTTTCAACTAAATAACTGATTAATTTAGCAAATTTCGGTGATTATGAATGCTATCTTTCAAATATTTTTTTCTTTTACCTCAGTGTATATCTTAACCAACTCTGATTTACTTAATTGGGAAAAGGATGTTTTCACTTCATCGGCAACTGATAAGTCTTGCGCTGGGAAAGCTGGATTCGCGAAGCCAATACAAACCATACCTGCATTTTTTACTGCACCAGTACCATTCTTTGTATCTTCGATGCCTAAACAATTTTGCGGTTCTACACCGATTCGCTTCGCTGCCTCTAGATAAACATCCGGTGCTGGTTTAGAAAGTTTGACCTCTTCTGTACTCACAATAGCTGTAAAATATTCTGACAATCCTAATTCAATCAAATTCGTTTTAATTTCTATTAATGATGAAGATGAAGCGACTGCTAATGTTAAACCTGAATCAAATAAACGTTTAACAAAAGCTTGTGCACCTGGAATCGCTCGGATACCATCCTTCTGGATCATCGCTTGACGCAATGAAGTCATTTGCTGGACATACCCTTCAACAGAACCTAAAAGTGAAAATTCCTGTTTCATCTGTTCCCACATATATTCGCTAGTTGTTCCCATAAACTGATAATGATAGCTTTCTTCTACTTCATGTCCCGCATCTTTTAGAATTCGTGATTTACTTTGAAAGTATGTATACTCTGAGTCAACAAGAACACCATCCATATCAAATAATACTGCTTCTAACATCTAAACCCTCCCTAAACTAATTGACTACACTCTACCATATAAGCAAAGATCAATATAGCGCTTTCTAAATAGATAGATAAAAAGAACAGCTATCAGCTGTCCTTATAAAGTTTTTTCGATTGATTTTTCTGGAATAATCCACATTAATAATATTAATACATTAACAATCAATACAGTAATCGGTGCAATCAATTTTCCTAAAACCAACGCTAAAACAGCTAATCCAATTGATAAGTACGACTTAGGATAGTGGCGAAACATTTGTCCAATCTGCGAATTTTTGCCGTTGGCTCGAACCAAAGTCCGAACTAATAAATAATAGGCAATATCGGTTCCTAATATGACTACACCGTACAATGCTTGTGGTGGCCAATCAAAGGGGTAATCCCCGACCCATGCTGTAACATACGGAAACAAAGTCATCATTAAAATCAAAAAATTATTTGCCCATAATACCCATCCATCTACTTTTTTGACAAGTTGAAAAAGATGATGATGATTATTCCAATAGATTGCCAAACTGATAAAACTAATTAAATAGACAATAAATTTATGTTCCATCTGTAAAAAAGCAGACCAGGTCGGTGCACCGGGTTCATGTAATTCTAAAACTAACAACGTCATTATAATTGCAATAACAGCATCAGTAAACGCTTCGATTCGTGATTTAGGCATACAATTTTCTCCGTTCAAAACTTACTATTAATAAGCGTTTTTATTTAACATTTAACCAAAAATAATTCTATTTTACCAGTTAAATACATCTTAAGTTGGACGTAAATGAAAAATACATTTGTTACACTTAATATATCTTAAAAATCCATAGAAAGAAGAAATTTTAAATGTTAGAAAAGTATCCCTTAATTGTTCGCATATTAGCTTTAGTCGGCTTCTTCTTAGTTGCTGGTTTTGTTTTAAGTATCGTCGGAACGATCCTTTCAGGACTAGTAGGTCTGTTCTTTAGATTGGTGATTCCAGTTGCACTTGTTTATTTCTTCGTTAATTGGTTAACTAAACGACGTCGCAGCACGTATTAAATAAAAAATGGTCGCAAGCAGTTATGCTTGCGACCATTTTTTATCCTAAAGCAACATCTAAAATCATCATGATCATAAATCCTAGCATCGCACCAAAGACACCATAGTGATGTTTACTATCTGTTGTTGCTTGCGCTTCAGGAATTAATTCTTCAACAACCACATAGATCATCGCACCTGCAGCAAAAGATAATGCATACGGAAGTAATGGCTCCACTCTTGTTACTAACAATGCCCCGATAACAGCCGCAATGGGTTCAACGATCCCTGACGCTTGTCCATAGAAGAAGGATTTTGTACGACTCAGTCCTTCTTGTCTTAAAGGAATTGAGACAGCTGCACCTTCAGGAAAATTTTGAATCCCAATACCTAAAGAAACAGAAATAGCAGCTAACACAGCAACTGCTGGATTAGCTGCCTCATTCGCAGCTCCAAAAGCTACACCTACTGCTAATCCTTCTGGTATATTATGTAAAGTAATTGAGAAGACTAATAGTATCGTTCGCTTTAAATGACTAGGTAACCCTTCTTTTTCTTTGTTGGGTCCGAAATGCATGTGAGGTAACGTTTTATCTGCTATATATAGAAATAAGCCACCTAAACCAAAACCGATACTCACTACTAACCATGGAATCGATCCATTTTCTTCTGCTGTTGCGATTGCTGGATCTAATAAAGACCAAAAACTGGCAGCAATCATCACACCAGAAGCAAATCCCAACATTAGATTCAATACATTACGATTGATATTTTTAAAGAAAAAAACCAACGCTGCTCCTAGTGCCGTCATTCCCCAAGTAAATAGTGTCCCAATCAATGCTTGCTGCCAAGCATCTAAACTTAGTAACCAATCAATCATATATCCCTCCTGAAAGCGTTTGTCTATACTAACTCTAACACAAGTAATATAAGCTCGTAAACTTATTTTGGAGACACTTTCTTTGCTCCATTTTTTTCACCGAGTTATACTTTTTACATATGAAACTTACGATAAGAAAGCGAGGGAACACTATGTCAACAATCAATGCAGGAGTATCAATGATCAATGTTTTAGAAGCTTGGGAAATTGATCACATCTACGGAATACCAGGGGGTTCATTCAATTCAACCATGGATGCTTTATACCATGAACGTGAATCGATCAAGTATATTCAAGTTCGCCATGAAGAAGCCGGGGCATTAGCAGCCGCAGCAGATGCTAAACTCACAGGAAAAATAGGAGCTGTTTTTGGTTCAGCCGGTCCTGGTGCCAGTCACTTGATCAACGGACTCTACGATGCACAGATGGATCATGTTCCCGTTTTAGCTCTCTTAGGACAAGTTGCTTCAACCTCAATGAATTATGATGCATTCCAAGAATTGAATGAAAATCCTATGTTTGCAGATGTTAGCGTTTATAACCGAACCGTTATGACACCAGAAAGTCTTCCACACGTAGTCGATGAAGCAATTAAAGCAGCTTATAAATATCATGGTGTAGCAATCGTTACTATTCCAGTTGATTTTGGATTTGAAGAAATAAAAAACGCAGAACAAGCCACCGCTGATGCCTATAAGACAAATCGATTATTACCTGAAGAAACAGATATAAAAGCGGCTTTGCCTTTGATCGAAAATGCCAAGCAACCCGTTCTTTATATTGGACAAGGTGTACGTGGTGGTTTTGAAGAAATCAAAGCCTTTGCGGAACATTTCTCTATGCCCATCGCAGCTGCAGTATTAGCCAAAGGAATTATTCCAGACTTGTATGAAAATTTCTTAGGTTTTGCTGCTCGAGTAGCAACCAAACCTGCCAATGAAGCGTTGGCTGATGCTGATGTGATTGTTTTTGTCGGTAGCGATTTTCCCTTTGGACGTTCGTTCTTAAATCCTAAAGCCAAATTTATTCAAGTAGATATCGATGCCGCTAAATTTGGACGTCGCCATACAGTTGATTATTCTATACTCGGTGATGGTGTAACTACATTGCGCCGTTGGGTCGAGCTTGGAGTAGCACGTCCCGCCGATGATTGGCTAAAAGCAAACCAAGAAAACATTCGTAATTGGCATGCGTGGCGAAAAAGCTTCTATCATGACTCAGCGACACCTTTACGTTCAGAACCTGTTTTTAAAGAAATCAATCGGATTGCTGAAAATGATGCTGTCTTTGTATCTGATGTCGGAAATGTCACACTAAATGCTATTCGACATTTGGAAATGAACGGTGAACAACAATTTACGACTTCTGGCTGGTTTGCTACTATGGGTAATGGTGTCCCAGGAGGTATCGCTGCTCAATTAAGTTATCCTGAAAAACAAGTCTTTACTCTAAGTGGTGACGGCGGTTTTGCTATGCAGATGCAAGATATCATCACCCAAGTGAAATATCAATTACCAGTTATTAATGTCGTTTTCTCAAACGATGCCTTTGGTTTTATTGAAGCAGAACAAGAAGATACAGAACAGCAAAAATTTGGCGTCTTTTTGGACGGTGCTGACTTTGGTAAAGTTGGTGAAGCTCTTGGTGCAGATGGTTTTACTATTACAGAATATAGCCAACTCGAACCAGCCTTTACTGCTGCGAAAGCCAGCAATCGACCGGTTGTGATCGATGTAAAAATCAAAGATGAACGCCCGCTACCAGTTGAAGCGTTAGAATTAGAGCCTGGAAAATTCTCAGCAGAACAAATCCAGACTTTCAAAGAAAAATACCAAGTTCATGACATGCCTACTTTGCGTGAACTATTAAATTATTAAGAACTAAAAAGGTGTTCCGGATGTATCGGAACACCTTTTTTACATTCTACGAATTGTTTGTTTCCCTTCTAATTCAAGTTGTTGGGCTAACTCTTTAGCAGTAGATTCTCGATTTACTAATGCTTGCAATAGCATAGGTAAATTCACCCCAGTTACAAGTGCTTGGCGTGGATCATCCATCATGCAATAGCTAGCATAGCGAAATGGTGTTCCGCCAAACATATCGACTAGCCAAATAAGTTCATCATTTTCCTTCAATACTTGCTCTGCCACATTTTCAACCATTACTTGAATGCCTGTGGCTCCTGGTTCAATATTTAATGTTTCCACACAGCTTTGATCGCCTAAAATGGCTTCAGCCGTTTTTAATAGACTCTCTGCTAAATGGTCGTGGGTCGCGATAATAATCCCGATCATTCTGACACATCCCTTCGATTCTAAGTCTATCCTATTTTAAATCCCAAGTAAATTCTTAAGGATGCTTGAAACTTAAGATGTTCCCCGATATAATGCAAAGAGGCCTTGTGCCAATACTGATAAAGTGAGGAAAATCATTGATTACAGTAAGTGATGTTAGTTTACAGTTTCCTGACCGTAAATTATTTGATGACGTAAATATTAAATTTACTCCCGGCAATTGTTACGGGTTGATCGGCGCAAATGGTGCCGGAAAATCAACTTTTCTTAAGATTTTAGCAGGCGATATCCAGCCTTCTACTGGCTCTGTTACTTTAGGACCGAACGAACGAATGGCTGTTTTAAAACAAAATCATTTTGACTTTGAAGAATACACCGTTCTGGAAACAGTCATCATGGGGCATGAGCGTTTATACGAAGTGATGCAAGAAAAAGATGCTATCTATATGAAAGAAGATTTTTCTGATGAAGATGGCATTCGAGCAGCTGAACTAGAAGGTGAATTTGCTGAACTTGATGGCTGGGAAGCCGAACCTGAAGCAGCCGTCTTGCTTCAAGGATTAAATATTTCCGAAGATCTACACCAACAAAAAATGAGCGAGTTGACTGCTGGCCAAAAAGTAAAAGTGTTATTAGCGCAATCTCTTTTCGGCAAACCCGATGTTTTGCTTCTAGATGAACCAACCAACGGATTAGACATCCAATCGATCAACTGGTTAGAAGAATTCTTGATTAATTTTGATAACACCGTGATCGTTGTATCCCATGACCGTCATTTCTTGAATAAGGTTTGTACCCACATGGCTGATCTAGATTTCGGAAAAATCAAATTATATGTTGGAAACTATGATTTCTGGTTAGAATCTAGTCAACTGGCTACAAAATTACAGTCTCAACAAAATGCTAAAAAAGAAGAACAAATCAAAGAACTACAAGAATTTATTGCACGCTTTAGTGCCAATGCCTCAAAATCAAAACAAGCAACTTCGCGGAAAAAAATGTTAGACAAAATTACTTTAGATGACATTCAACCATCTTCACGTCGTTATCCATTCGTTCAATTCAAACCTGAACGTGAAATTGGAAATGACTTGTTACAAGTAGATGGTGTCAGCGTAACAATCGATGGCAAAAAAGTTTTAGATAATATCTCGTTCACTCTGAATCGTGATGATAAAGTTGCTTTTGTTGCTGAAAATGACTTAGTGACAACAACGCTATTTAAAGTAATCATGGGTGATTTAAAACCTGATACAGGTACTGTTCGCTGGGGCGTTACGACTAGCCAAGCATACTTGCCAAAAGACACGACCAAAGAATTTGATAGCTCAATGCCAATTCTTGATTGGTTGCGTCAATATGCAAGTAAAGAAGAAGATGACAATACCTTTTTACGTAGTTTCTTGGGACGTATGTTATTCTCAGGCGATGAAGTCATGAAATCTGTCAATGTTTTATCTGGTGGAGAAAAAGTTCGTTGTATGTTATCTAAATTGATGCTTTCGAAATCCAATGTCTTAGTATTAGATGATCCAACAAATCATTTAGATTTAGAATCGATTTCAGCATTGAATGAAGGTTTGATTGCTTATAAAGGTTCGATCCTATTCGCTTCTCATGATCATCAATTCATTCAAACAATCGCTAATCGGATCATCGCGGTTTCAAGTAACGGTGTAGTGGATCGTGCTGAAACTACTTATGATGAGTTTTTAGAAAATCCAGAAGTACAGAAACAAATGAGTACTCTCTACTAATAAAAAAACTGTGCGAGTCTTTCGCGCAGTTTTTTTATTTTTGCATATCTGTACTACTGCTGTACCACTCTTACTCTATTGTTAGTTTTATTAGCATAAATTTTATTTATATGATAGTCTAATAGCTATAAAGGAGCTTAAAATGAATTTTAAAGACTTAGAATATTTTCAACGCTTAGTGCGTGAAAAGAGTTTTACCAAAGTGGCAAAAGCTTTTCATGTCAGCCAACCCACCATTACATACGCAGTCAAACGCTTAGAAGAAGAGCTTGGAACAGAACTTGTCTATCGTGACCAATCTCATAAACAATTAGTTATTACTCAATCCGGTATGGTATTGTCTCGTCATATCTCTAATATCCTAAAAGAATTAACGATCGCAGTAACTGAAATTGATCGCTTGAAGGATGAAACACTCGATTTTGGGCTACCTCCGATTATTGGAAATTTTTATTTTCCAAAATTATCTTCTTATCTTTTTCAAAATAATCTTATGCGTCATATCCATCTAGTAGATGGCGGTTCACGAGATCTCTACAGCCTATTGCGCCGCGGTAAAATTGATTTAGCTTTATTGGGAACAATCGAACCAATTCACGATGACGAATTAACTAGCGAATTGCTGGTGGAAAAAAACTTTATGATCGTAGTGAGTCCTGATCATCACTTAGCTACACGTAAAGAACTCTCCTTCGCTGAACTTAAAGATGAACCTTTTGTTTTGTTGAATGAACATTACGTCCACCCAACAGCCTTTAAAATGATGGCTAAACAAGCTCATTTTGAACCTCAGATCATCTACCAAAATAATAATTTGAATATTTTAAAAGGAATGATCCAAGAAAAAGTAGGTATCGGATTTTTAGCAGAACTGGCAGTATCTCCTGAAGATAATTTAGTCACGATTCCGATCACAGATCAGCCTCAACCAACTTTTATGATTTCATTAGTTCAAAGAGAACAAGTTTTAGATACAGTAGTTCGAGGGCAACTAATTGACCTTATTCGTGAATTTAGCCAACAAAAAAATTAAAAAAAAAAAACGAGGAAATCTATTCTGATTTCCTCGTTTTTTATTAAGTTCGTTTATTTCCACGGGTAAATACCGCAATACAACCTAATCCAGTATGGCTAGAAATCGTCGTTCCTAATGGAAAGATCTTGATTTCTTTTGGATGAATACTTTCTTCTAAATGACGTTTTACTTCTTCGGCACCCGCCTGATCAGCACTCGTGGTAATAAAAATCGTTTGATTTTCAGGGTCTGTTGTGGCAGCACTGATTTTATCGGCTACTAACTGCAATGCCTTTTTACGACCACGGATCTTTTCAACATTTTGTAATTTACCTGCTACATCTACAGTAATAATTGGTTTGATATTCATTAACCCGCCAATCGCTGCGCTTGTTCTGGAAATACGTCCGCCTCTTTGTAAATGGTGTAGATCATCTACAGTTACCCAATGATGATAGGTTAATTTATTTTCTTCTAACCAGTTATATAAAGCGTTCAGAGACATTCCTGCTTGCTGCTTCTGAGCAGCTTCATAAACCATTAATCCTTCACCGCCACTGGCTGCTAAAGAATCAACGATATATACTTCGGCATCTGGCAGATCTTCTTTTAAAATTTCAACAGCTTGTAGTGCGCTTTGATACGAGCCACTCATACCTGATGAAAAACAAATATACAAAATAGGAATATTCTTTTCTGCATAACTACGGAAAAATTCCACATAGCGTCCCACATTGACTTGTGAAGTCGTTGGCATGGCGCCCTCTTTGATTTTTTGATAAAAATCATCAATCTTAAAATTTCGACCTAAATCATCTGCGATTTCATTACCTTCAACGGTAACATACATCGAAATAAAATCGACATTATTTTCTTCTAGTAATGCATAAGGTACATCACAACAAGAATCTGTCAGAATTTGATACATATTGTTTTCCTCCAAACACCCACATCATAGTATCTTTATTTTACTAAATTATTGAGTGCTTGTCTCACGATTTGTTAGATTTGCGCCCAAACACTTTCCATAATATTTGTTTGGTTACGATCTGGACCTACAGAAAAAGTAGAAATCCGAACACCGACTAGCTCAGAGATGCGACGAACATAATTACGTGCATTTTCAGGAAGATCAGCTAGATCACGACAGCCTGTGATATTTTCACTCCAACCAGGTAATTCTTCATACACAGGTTTACAGCGATTCAATTCTTTTAAGCTTGCTGGATAATGGTAAATCAATTCTCCATCTAACTCATAAGCTGTACAAATTTTAACCGTTTCTAAACCGCTCAATACATCAATCGAATTCAAAGATAGATTTGTGATCCCAGAAACCCGTTTTGAATGGCGCATTACAACTGTGTCAAACCAACCGACACGTCGCGGACGTCCTGTTGTTGTCCCATATTCACGACCAACCTCACGAATTTGATCGCCGATTGCATCAGATAATTCAGTTGGAAACGGACCATCACCGACACGGGAAGTATAAGCTTTACAAACACCTACGACTTTATCAATTTTTGATGGACCTACCCCGCTTCCGATAGTTACACCACCAGCAACTGGATTCGACGAAGTGACAAATGGATATGTCCCTTGATCAATATCTAGCATTACGCCTTGTGCTCCTTCAAATAGTACTCGCTTGCCTTCGTCTAATGCATCATTCAAGATAACAGAAGTATCTGTTACATATTTCTTGATTTGTTGACCATATTCATAATATTCTTCAAAAATATCAGCAAAATCAATAGCTTCGTCATCAAACATTTTGACAAATTGACGATTCTTTTCTTCTAAATTGATTTTCAAACGTTCTTCAAAAATTTCTTTATCTAATAAATCAGCAATTCTGATCCCAACACGAGCTGCTTTATCCATATATGCTGGTCCGATACCTTTGATTGTTGTACCGATTTTATTTTCACCTTTTGCATCTTCTTGTAATTGATCTAATTTGATGTGATATGGCAAAATGACATGAGCACGATCGGAAATACGTAAATTATCTGTTGCAACTCCCCGTTCATGTAAATAAGCTAACTCGGTTACTAATGATTTAGGATTGACGACTACGCCATTACCAATAACGCTTATCTTTTCTTTGTAAAAGATCCCAGAAGGAATCAAATGTAATTTATATGTTTCATTGTCAAATTTGATTGTATGACCTGCGTTATCTCCACCCTGGTAACGAGCAATGACTTCTGCATTTTCACTTAAAAAATCTGTGATTTTTCCTTTACCTTCATCGCCCCACTGCGTTCCTACAACTACTACAGATGACATCTGAACACCTCATTTAATTTTTTTAATCCTGAACTATTGTATCAAGAATATCGCTATCTTTCAACTTAAATTCGAATATTAAATTTAAAATAAGTGTTTTAAGAGGTAAATCACGAACATTATTTTTGAAAAATTCTTTTTGAATAGAAAAAAAGCGCTAGGATCAACCTTGCGCTAAAATTCTTCTCTAGGAGATAAGGAAGAAAATTTATTGTATTCTTTGATAAAAAGTAACTCTACCGTCCCACGAGCTCCACTCCGGTTTTTTTCGATGATCACTTCAATCACATTACGATTAGCAGAAGAATCTTCCTCTTCTTCGCCCTCACGCTCATAATAATCATCTCGATACAAGAAAGCGACGATATCGGCATCTTGTTCAATAGAACCTGATTCTCGAATATCACTTAAAACTGGTCGTTTATCTTGTCGTTGTTCTACACCACGAGAAAGCTGTGACAATGCAATAATCGGTACTTTCAATTCTTTCGCTAGTTTCTTTAATTGACGAGAAATCTCAGAAACTTCTTGTTGACGATTTTCTCTTCCGGTACCTTCGATCAACTGTAAATAATCAATCAAGATCAAGCCTAAATTGCCCTTTTCTTTTGCAAGTTTATGACATTTTGCCCGGATCTCAGATATTTTTATTCCTGGTGTATCGTCGATATAGATATTTGAACGTGACAAACTTCCCATTGCTACAATCAAGTTCTGCCATTCTTCTTCAGATAATTGACCTGTTCTTAAATGACTAGCTTCTATAGAACCTTCGGCACAAAGCATCCGGTTTACTAATGATTCGGCACCCATTTCCAAACTAAAGATCGCAACTGATTTATCTGTTTTGGTTCCAACGTTTTGAGCAATATTTAACGCGAAAGCTGTCTTACCTACTGCAGGTCGAGCAGCTAGAATGATTAATTCTTCCGATTGCAGACCGGCAGTCATTTTATCTAATGCTGCGTAACCTGTAGGCAATCCAGTAATTTCTTCGTCATTTCGAGCGAGCTGATCAATATTTTCAATTGCTGTATTTAAGACTTCACTGATCGTCAAAAAACCACTCTTATTTCGACGTTCAGAAACTTCCATGATATTACGTTCAGCAGTGTCTAAAATCGTCTGAACGTCGTCTCTTTGCTCAAAACCTTGCGTCACGATATTCGTTGCTGTTTGGATAAGATTTCGCAATAATGATTTCTCTTCAACGATTTTGGCATAATACCCTACATTTGCTGCTGTAGGAACGCTTAGCGCTAATTCTGATAAGTAACTTAAACCGCCAGCATCTTCTAATTGATTCTGCTGTTCTAGTAACTCTTTGATTGTAATGACATCAATGGCTTCATTTCGGTCATTTAATTGAATCATTCCTCGAAAAATCAATTGATGTCCCCGAAGATAAAAATCTTCTGGAACTATGTATTCCATAGCCGTAATCAAAGCATCTGTGTCTAAAAAAATGGAACCCAATGTAGCTTGCTCAGCTTCGACACTTTGAGGCGGCACACGATCTTGCAACATTTCGCTCATGTCTATTTACGCTCCTCTTCGTCCATCTATTTTACAAAATCTACTTAGTAAATACAATAAAAATAAGAGCAAGAGTGTTAGTTGAAAATCTCAAAAAACGCTCTTGCCCTCTTTAATTATCAGATGGACCATTAGTTATTCTTCAATTACGTGTACATTGATGATTCCTTCTACTTCACTATGAAGTTTGACCGGAACTTTCGTATAGCCTAATGTACGAATTGGATTTTCCAATTCAATTTTACGTTTATCTATTTTTAAATCGTATTGTTTTTTTAATCCTTCAGCAATTTGTTTTGAAGGGATTGACCCAAATAATCGGCCGTCTTCGCCACCTTTAGCTTTGATCTCAACAACAGTATCTTCTTTTGCTAAGAATGCAGCGACTTCTTTTGCTTCTGCTAAAACTTCTGCAGCTTTTTTATCTTGGGCTTTTTTCTGTCCGCTTAATTCAGAAATACTACTTTTAGTAGCTTCTTTTGCTAAATTGTTTTTCAATAAAAAGTTTTGTGCATAGCCTGTTGGGACTTCTTTGACATCTCCCTTTTTACCTTTACCTTTGACATCTTGCAAGAAAATTACTTTCATTCTTCTGTCCCCTCCGTTAACTGTTTGTTGATTGCGCGCAATAATTGCTCTTTGGCTTCTGTGATCGTAGTATCCATAAGTTGTGTCGCTGCATTTGTAAAATGTCCACCGCCGCCTAATGCCTCCATCACTCTCTGGACGTTTATCGTCCCAGAACTTCTTGCACTAATAGCAATGACACCATCAGTTCTTTTAATGATAACGAATGCTGCATTTATATCAACCATAGATAATAAGGTATCTGCTGTTTTAGCTGCCGTTACACTATCATATCCTTGATCATCTGTCCCTGTAGTAACAACAATATCATCTCTAACATAATCACTAGCCCCTATCAACTTACTAATTTCTAAATAAGATTGAATATCCGTGCTTAGTAAATATTGTACTAAAGAAGCATCTGCACCACAAGTCTTTAAATAACTAGCAACATCAAACGTACGTGCCGTCGTTCGAACAGCAAAATTTTTGGTATCTACCGTGATCCCCGCTAATAAAAGAGTCGCTTCCATCTTACTCATTCGACGACCTTCATTGCTCTTAAACTGAATCAATTCTGTTACAAGCTCTGAGGTTGAAGACGCAGAAGACTCGATATATGTTAATAAAGATTGCTCTGGAAACTCTTCTCCTCGCCGATGATGGTCAATAATTACAATATTCTCAAATTGTTCATATAACTCTTGATCAATCGATAATGATGGTCGATGGTAATCTACCATTACTAATAAATCACCAGCTTTACGCTGCTTCTTAGCTACGTCTGGTGAAATCACTAAATTTTCTAACTCACTATTTTCATGAATTTCAGCTAAACAACGATCTACATCAGGAATTGTCTCATTTTCATTTATCACCACTTGAACATTTTTATCATAGTAGCGACCAAGACAGGCAACGCCAAAAGCTGAACCGATAGCATCCATATCTGGGAATCGATGACCCATCACATAGACATTTCCTGTTTGATTAAAGACATTTTTTAATGCTGTCGACATTGCACGAGAGCGTACGCGTGTCCGTTTAGCAGCACTAGCTGAATTACCACCATAAAAAACAGGTTTTTGATCTTTTACTGCATTTTTTACAACAACTTGATCCCCACCACGTACTAAAGCAATATCTAAATTATTTTGTGCTTCATCACCAATTATTTCTAAAGATTCATCACCGTAGCTGATTCCCATACTAATGGTTATTAACATATCCTGTTTTTCAGCAGAAGCTCGAATATGTTCTAAGAGATCAAAATTATTCTCGATCATTTTTTCCAAATCATTATAGCGGGCGAAGATATAGAAACGCTCAGCATTCACACGCTTATAAAAAATTTGATAAGAATCCATCCAATCAGAAATAATTGTCGTAATAAATGAATTTAAATTTGAGATTTCTTTATCATCTCTGCGATCAATAACATCGTCATAATTATCTACTGAAAGAATCCCTACTACTGATTGCTGTTGCTTCTCTCGATTCTCCAAAGCATATTCCTTTGTTACATCAATCAAATAGACAATTTTTTTTTCAATATCTATCTCAAAATGATAAAGAGTACTCTCAATCTTATAAACTGTTTTTCCTTTTTCGGCCCGTTGCAATAATTCATTCACCATGTCTTGCTGATCTGCTTCAGATAAGCTTTGAATTTTTTGGCTTATGGCCGGATTCATCCACGTAAATAAATGATCCTTATCCCACGTAATAATTCCTACTGGCATATCATTAGAAACATATTTAAGCGCTTCTTGCGCTCTTCTTGATGCATACTGAATCCTTTGTTGATTGCTTATCTCAATATGTCTACGTAAGACTATTACATATATCCATAATAATACATCGATTAAGATAACAATTCCAGCTGTCAAATAGTTAGCTGTCAAAAGAAAGATTGATCCTACTTGAATAATTAATAGCCCGATAAAAATTGCAGACCATTTCATTCGCGAAATTTTCTCCATTTAAAACCTCCCCACTCATTTTTATATATTTAATCAAATACCTATATAAAAAAGAATATATTGGTTAACAAATTAATTTTATCACACTCTTCTTCTACAAGCGACTTTCCGTAAGTTTCACGTGGAACAAAAAAAGACTTCATAAAAATGAAGTCTTTGATTACAATATTTTATTCTTCAGAGACGAATGCTAATAAGCCCATAATACGAGCGCGTTTGATAGCGATCGTTAATTTACGTTGGTTTTTAGCGCTAGTTCCAGTTACACGACGAGGTAAAATTTTACCACGTTCGCTAATGAAACGTTTTAATAATTCGATATCTTTATAATCGATGTATTCGATATGGTTAGCTGCAATATAGTCTACTTTACGACGTTTGCGACCTCTTCTTTGTTGTGCCATTCCGTTTCCCTCCTATTCAATTGTTAGAATGGTAAATCATCATCTGAAATGTCGATTGAGGATCCACTAAATGGATCTGAATCTCGATCGAAGTCAGGCATAGTGTTCTTAGCTGACTGAGAGGATTGATTATAATTGTTGTTAAAATTATTTCCTCCACTTTGGAAACTGTCATCATTAGAACTTGGGTTCTGTTGACGTTGTTCGTTTGCAGAACGAGATTCCAATAACTGGAAGTTTTCAGCAACAACTTCTGTCACATAGACACGTTGACCTTGCTGATTTTCATAATTTCTGGTTTGGATACGGCCAGTCACACCTAAAAGAGTTCCCTTGCGCGCATAATTTGCTAAAGTTTCTGCTGATTTACGCCAAATCACACAATTGATAAAGTCTGCTTCACGATTACCGCTTTGATTCGTAAAATTACGATTCACAGCTAATGTAAACGTAGCTACTCCAGTACCATTTGCTGTATAACGCAAATCAGGATCCTTTGTTAAACGACCAACTAATACAACATTATTAATCAAAGTAAAGCCAGCTCCTTTCTCGTCAATTGTTTCACGTGAAACAATTATTCTTCAATCTTAACGATCATGTGACGGATAATGCCGTCATTGATTTTTGCAAGACGATCGAATTCGTTAACTGCACTAGCTGTTGTTGGCGCAGTTACATTGACGATGTGGTAGATGCCTTCACGGAATCCGTTCATTTCGTAAGCGAAACGGCGTTTTTCCCAATCTTTTGAATCGATAATTTCAGCGCCATTATCTTTCAAAATTGTATCGAAACGTTCTACTAAAGCAGTTTTTGCTTCTTCATCAATGTTCGGACGAATGATGTATGTGATTTCATACTTCGTATTTTGACTCATTGATTTTCACCTCCCTATGGACTATAGGCTCTCAAATTTCTTAAGAGCAAGGAGAGCGATCTAAAATTTTCTCTAGACTACTCACAAATACTGATTATACACAATCGCCTTTCAAAAATCAACTATTTCTTTACTTAAGCTACGAAAAAGAGCTGAGATTACTCTCAACTCTTTTTCATCATTTTACTTTTTATTAAGCTTCTGAATCATTTTGTGTTTCTTCAACGACTGTTGCTTCTTCCACATTAGTTTCTTCATCTTCTTTATCTACGATTGCCATAGTAACAACTTTCGTATTTTCTTCCATCTTCATTAGACGGACACCCAATGTTGCTCGACCTGTTTGAGATACTCCAGCAACATTAAATCGAATAATAACACCTTTATCTGTGATCAATAAGATATCTTCGTCTCCATTGACAGCAGTTAATCCAGCTAATGGTCCATTTTTTTCTTTAATATTTGCAGTTTTGATTCCTTTACCGCCGCGTCCTTTGATTGGGTACTCAGAAGCTTTAGTACGTTTTCCATACCCTTTTTCAGTAATTACTAGCACTTCTTGTTCTTCATTTAAGACAGCCGATCCAATCACATAATCTTCATCGCGTAATCGAATTCCCCGTACACCACTAGCTGTACGGCCCATGTCCCGAACTGCCTCTTCCTTGAAGGTAACAGAATAACCATCGTGTGTTCCAATAATGATCGTTTCATCGCCTTCAGTAGACATAACGTTTACTAATTCATCACCCTCACGTAATCCAATCGCAATCAACCCATTAGCACGGATATTAGAGAAGGCTGTGACAGTTGTTCGCTTCACAGTTCCTTTCTTCGTAACAAAGAATAGGAAGTGTCCATCTTCTGCTTTTCCATTCACTGCAATTACAGCTTGAATTGTTTCGCTCGAATCAATACCTAATAAATTAATTATTGGTATTCCCTTAGCTGTACGGCCGTACTCAGGTATTTCATATCCTTTCGCACGGTATACACGACCACTATTAGTAAAGAATAATAATGTGTCATGTGTTGAACATGATACTAATTTTTTCACGAAGTCATCATTATGGATGCCCATTCCTTGGACACCACGACCACCGCGACGTTGCGAACGAAACTCTGTTGAAGCCAACCGTTTGATATAACCATTATTCGTTAAGGTAATAACGACATCTTCTTCTTCAATCAAATCTTCGTCTTCTAAACTCAATACTTCGCCGACTAATAATTCTGTTCGACGATCATCACCAAATTTAGCTGCAATTTCAGCTAATTCAGTCAGTATGATTTCTATTACACACTCAGGACGTGTTAAAATGTCTTCTAAGTCACGAATCGTTTTTAAGAGCTCTTGATATTCATTTTCAATTTTCTCACGTTCTAAGCCCGTTAAACGGCGTAGACGCATATCCAAGATAGCTTGTGCTTGGCGATCTGATAATTCGAAACGCTCAATCAAAGTAGCTTTAGCTATATCGTCAGAAGCAGAGCTACGAATCGTTGAAATAATTTCATCAATATGATCCAAAGCAATGCGTAAACCTTCAAGAATATGAGCACGTGCTTCAGCTTTTTTCTTATCAAAAATTGTTCGACGAGTAATAACGATTTTTTGATGTTCTACGTAGTTTTCTAAAATTTGTTTCAAATTAAGGATACGTGGAACACCTTTTTCGATTGCTAACATATTAAAACTAAATGACGTTTGTAGGGAAGTCATTTTGTATAGATTATTTAAAATCACTGATGCACTGACATCTCGACGAACTTCGATAACAATTCGCATACCTTCGCGAGAAGATTCATCGCGTAGATCGGTAATCCCTTCTACTCGTTTGTCGCGGTGTAATTCAGAGATACGTTCAATTAATTTTGCTTTATTTACCATGTAAGGCAACTCAGTCACGATAATTCGCTCTTTGCCATTTTTTTGCTCTTCAATCTCAATTTTAGCTCGTACTGTAATTGAACCTTTCCCAGTTTCATAAGCACGACGAATACCTGATTTCCCCATGACTAATCCTCCGGTTGGAAAATCTGGTCCTGGGATTACTTCCATCAATTCTTGCGTCGTTGCTTCAGGATTATTCACTAACAATTCGATCCCGGCAATTACTTCACGTAAGTTATGCGGCGGGATATTCGTGGCCATCCCAACGGCAATACCTGTTGCACCATTAACTAATAGGTTAGGAAAACGAGCTGGTAATACATCAGGTTCGCGTTCGCTGTCATCATAGTTTCCATGAAAGTCTACAGTATCTTTGTTGATATCGCGCAACATTTCCATCGCAATTTTACTTAACCGAGCTTCGGTATAACGCATAGCTGCGGCGCCATCACCATCCACGGAACCAAAGTTACCATGTCCATCCACTAACATATTGCGATAGCTAAAACTTTGTGCCATCCGTACCATTGACTCATAAATTGCACTATCACCATGAGGATGATATTTACCCATAACATCCCCAACGATCCGAGCAGATTTTTTATGTGGTTTATCTGGTGTAACTCCTAATTCGTTCATTCCATATAAAATTCGACGGTGTACAGGTTTCAATCCATCTCTTACATCCGGTAATGCCCGTGCCACAATAACGCTCATTGCATAATCAATGAAGGATTCTCGCATTTCACTGCTTAGATTGACGTCATGTATATTTTCTTTTCGATCTTCCAAAATGATCCTCCTCACTAAATATCCAAATTCTTAACGTAGTGTGCATTTTCTTCAATAAACGCACGGCGTGGTTCTACTCGATCTCCCATTAACATTTCAAAGACTTGATCGGCTTCAATCGCGTCATCAACGCTTACACGCAGCATTAAACGATTTTCTGGATCCATCGTTGTCTCCCATAATTGATGATCATCCATTTCACCCAAACCTTTGTAACGTTGAACATTTGGTTTTGGTGTCGCTGGTAGTTCAGCAATTTTTTGAGCTAATTCTTCTTCTGCATTTTTTCCTGGTTGAATATAAGTAATATTCTTTCCTTGTTTGATTCCATATAGCGGTGGTTGCGCAATATAAACATAACCGGCTTCCACGATTGGTCTCATATAACGATAGAACAAGGTCAACAACAACGTCCGAATATGTGCACCATCGACGTCAGCATCCGTCATGATTACTAATTTATGATAACGAGCTTTTGATACATCAAAATCTGCTCCAAAGCCAGTTCCCATTGCAGTAAATAATGAACGAATTTCTTCATTAGCTAAAATTTTATCCATTGAAGCTTTTTCTACATTCAAGATTTTTCCACGAATCGGTAAAATTGCTTGGAACTCACGACTCCGCCCTTGTTTAGCAGATCCGCCTGCAGAGTCTCCTTCGACGATGAATAATTCGCATTTTTCAGGATCGTTACTTGAACAATCAGCTAATTTACCTGGTAAATTACTGATTTCTAATGTTCCTTTACGACGTGTAACTTCACGTGCACGTTTAGCAGCTAATCGTGCTTTTGATGCTAAAATCCCTTTTTCGACGATTCGACGACCAACAGAAGGATTTTCCATTAGGAATTTCAAGAAATTCTCTGAGAACAAACGATCCGTTACTGTTCTTACTTCTGAATTTCCTAATTTAGTTTTTGTTTGACCTTCAAATTGCGGTTCTGGATGTTTGATAGAAATAACTGCAGTCAAACCTTCACGAACATCTTCACCAGATAGGTTTTCATCATTGTCTTTCATGATTTTTTGTTTACGAGCATAGTCATTGATCACACGTGTCAATGCTGTTTTAAAACCAAATTCATGCGTTCCACCTTCATAGGTATGGATATTATTGGCAAAACTTAAGATGTTTGTATGGTAACCATCAGTATATTGCATTGCTACTTCTACAGTGATATCTTGTTGCTCACCTTCTACATAAACAGGTTCTTCAAAAATCACGGCTTTATTATGATTCAAATGTTCTACATAACTTTTGATTCCACCTTCATAATGGAATTCACGTAAAACAGGTTCTTCCTCACGTTTGTCTTCAATCGAGATTTTCAAGCCACGGTTTAAGAAGGCTAATTCTCTAACACGAGTGGCTAATTTATCAAAACTAAAAACCGTTGTTTCGGTAAAAATCTCAGGGTCAGGACTAAAGTGAACAGTTGTCCCATGTTGCTCTGTATCGCCGATAACTTTTAAATCATCTACGATTGCTCCACGACGGTATTCCTGGAAATAAACTTTTCCATTTTTAAATACACGTACGTCTAGGCTAACAGATAATGCATTTACAACAGAGGCTCCAACGCCGTGAAGTCCCCCAGATACCTTGTATCCGCCACCGCCGAATTTCCCTCCGGCATGTAAAATCGTATATACTGTTTCCAATGCTGGACGACCTGTTTTTGCTTGAATATCAACTGGAATCCCGCGTCCATCATCACTGACAGTGATGCTATTGTCTTTTTCAATCACTACATGAATATGAGTAGCAAATCCTGCTAAAGCTTCATCAATCGAATTATCCACGATTTCCCATACAAGATGGTGTAAGCCTTCCGTACTTGTAGATCCAATATACATACCAGGACGTTTGCGAACAGCTTCTAAACCTTCTAGTACCTGGATCTGACTGGCATCATATTCTTGAGCACGTTCTTGTAAACTCTTTTCCTCTTCTGTCATTCAGTTTCTTTCCTTTCTATCTGTCCTTGATGGACATAAAAAACATCTGGATGAACCGTCATTTTTCCTTTTACATGATTCAAAGTTGTTGTTGTTAAAAAAGTCTGCACCTTGTTCTCGATCGTTTCTAATAAATGAATTTGACGATTATCATCAAGTTCACTCATCACATCATCTAAAAGTAAAATGGGATATTCACCGGTTTCTTGTTTCATCAAATCAATTTCTGCTAATTTAACACTCAAAGCAGTTGTTCGTTGTTGTCCCTGAGAACCATATGTTTGAACATTTTTTTGATTGACTTTAAAAATCAGGTCATCTCTATGTGGCCCTAAAAAGGTATTACCTTTAAAAATTTCTCGTTTACGATTTTTTTGCAGTTCCGTCATAAAAATTGTTCGAATAGCTGCCACATCTTCGTCCTCAATTGGAAGGCTAGCTTCGTATTCAATCGTCAAATTTTCCATTTGATTCGTAATTTTCCCATGAAGTTCATTTGACCAATGCTCTAATTTTTTTACAAATTGCAAACGACTGGTTAACACCTTACTTCCGAATTCCACCAATTGTTCTGTCAAAATATCTAAGTAGATCATATCTGTCTGCTTTTTCTCAGATAATTGTTTTAAATAAAGATTACGCTGTTTCAATGTTTGCTGATACTGAGCCAAGTCGTATAAATAAACAGGATTGATCTGACCTAATTCCATATCAATGAAGCGGCGTCTTGTCTGAGGACTACCTTTGACTAACGATAGATCCTCTGGAGCAAATAAAATGACATTTAATTGTCCTATGTAGCTACTTAATTTTTTCTGTTCGATATGATTGACTTTAGATTTCCGACCTTTTTTTGTTAACTGTAGTTCTAACTCTAACTCACTCGTTCCCCGATCAATTCTACCTTTTATTAAGGCAAAATCATCATTCCATCCGATCAATTCTTGTTCACTATTTGTCCGATGACTACGTGTTAGTGCTAAAACATAGATACTTTCCAATAGATTCGTTTTTCCTTGAGCATTTTCTCCTAAGAAAATATTTAATCGATTAGGAAATTCCAGAAATAACTCTTCATAATTGCGATAATTTCTTAGTTCAAGCTTATTCAGCTTCATTATTTTCGGTCCTATTTTTGACCATAAAAAAAGTTCCTACCTCAGGAATTTCAATCATCATTCCCGGATAGAGCTTTCGGCCACGGCGATTTTCTAACTCACCATCTACAAAGACTGTTTCTTCCGCTAAAAACCATTTCGCTTGTCCACCACTAGAAATTACATTGACCTCTTTAAGCAGTTGACCTAACGTCATGAACTCCGTTTCTAAAAAAACTTTCTGTTTCACATTCATCCCTCATTTTCATGCTAGAAACACTACTTTATTATACCTTTTTTTTAAGGATAAAACAAATTAACTCGTTATATTTTACGATATAAGAAGTTTTAGCTGGTTTTATTTAAATTACTCAAAAAAAAGTAAAAGGCCTTAAAATCGATTTTAAGACCTTTTACAGCAAATTTAACTTTTACATAATTTTTCATTCTTTTCATGAAACTTATAGATTATCGTTCTAATTTGTACGAACTGGTGTGATCAATTGAATAAAGGAAACATCTCCTTCACTCGGTTCCAAAGTGAATGGACGAATTGATGAAATAAATTGAATTTTGATATTCATATCACCAAAAGCTCGTAAGGCATCTTTCATATAATCTGGGTTGAAAGAAATTTCTAAAGGATCACCACTAACTTGTTCGTAGACTAATTCTTCTTCTACTTTACCAATTTCAGGTGAATTACCATACAAAATAACAGAATTATCACTGATAGCTAAGCGTACAATATTATTTCGACCTTCATGAGACAATAATGATGCCCGTTCAATTGCAGCTAAAAATGTTGGAACTGAAAATACCAATTCTGTGTTAAAACTTGTTGGGATCAAACGATTTGTATCCGGATAATTTCCTTCTAGTAAGCGAGAGTAGAAATACATCGTTGGTGTTTTAAACAATACTTGATTTTCCATGATACTAATCTCAACTTCTGCCTCTTCATCAGACAATGAACGAGATAATTCAACCAAACTTTTACCAGGTATAACAATATCAAAATCTTTACTTGCATTCTCTACTGGGACAATACGTTGGCTTAAACGATGTGAATCTGTCGCCACTGCAAGTAATTGTCCGTTATTCATTGTAAAGTGAACCCCTGTAAGGATTGGACGACTTTCATGTTGTGAAACCGAAAAAACTGTTTCACTAATCAATTTTGTCAACATGTGGACAGGGATTTTTAATTGATTTTGCTCTTCCACTACTGGTAAATGTGGATAATTATCTGCGTCTAACCCATTAACCGTAAAATGAGCAGCTCCGGAAGAAATCAAAACTTGATGATTTTCTTGAACTTCTAATGTGAAAGTTGATTCTGGTAAGCGACGAATGATTTCACTAAAGAAGCGAGCTTGTAAAACGATAGTTCCTATTTCTGCAATCTGAAGTTCGGCTTTTTCGTCATCTGTGGCTAAAAAAGTCTCGATTGATATATCTGCGTTACTTCCTGTTAAGTTTAAACCATCGTTATTCAATTCAATTTTTACTCCTGTAAGAATTGGAATTGTCGTTTTAGTTGAGATAGCACGTTGTACTGTTTGCAATTCTTGAATGAAGCGAGCGCGATTAATTGTAAATTTCATAGTGAAACTCCTTTTTATTTAGTTAAGTAATATAAGTAATATAAGTAGTAGGTCCTGTTAATCTTGTGGAAAAGTGAAAGTAAATATTGGTATCATAAGTTTTCCACTTGTGGAAACAGTGTGGAAAAATAGTGTTTTGTTTTTCTCTTTTTCCACAGACTAACCTAATAACAAATTCTTGATTTCTGATATTTCTTGTTGCATGCTACTATCGGTTTTAACTAGATGACTAATTTTTTCGTGAGCATGAATGACGGTCGTGTGATCTTTACCGCCAAATTCGGCTCCAATTTTTGGTAACGAATTTTCAGTCATTTCGCGTGAAAGATACATAGCGATTTGGCGTGGCACAACGATTGCTTTGACACGCTTCTTCCCTTTTAAGTCCTTTACTTGGATATGATAAAATTTTGCTACTTCTTCTTGGATCGTAGTAATCGTTAGTTGTGAGTTACTTGTGCCTTTCAAACTCTTCAAGGCATCTGCAGCAATACTTGTAGTAATATCGGCATTATTCATAGTAGCAAATGCTTGAACTCTAACAAGTGCACCTTCTAATTCTCGGATATTAGAATCAATTTGCCCTGCAATGTAACTCAATGTATCGTCTGGAATTTCTAAATTTTCTGCTTGTGCTTTTTTTCGTAAAATAGCTGTTCTTGTTTCAAGGTCCGGTGGTGTAATATCCACAGACAAGCCCCAAGCAAAACGAGAAACTAAGCGTTCTTGAAGTTTAGGAATTTCATTCGGTAAACGATCACTGGTTAAAACGATTTGTTTATTATCATTATATAGATTCTCAAATGTATGGAAAAACTCCTCTTGTGTAGCTTCCTTGTCAGCAAAAAATTGAATATCATCGACTAAAAGCAAATCAACCTTGCGATATTCTTGACGAAATTCCTCAGAAGTTTTATTTTTGATCGAATTAATAAAATCATTTGCAAATGTTTCACTAGAAACGTATTTTACTTTAGCATCAGGATTAATCTCTAACATTTGATGGCCGATCGCGTGCATCAAGTGAGTTTTCCCCAAGCCAACTCCCCCATAAAAGAAAAGTGGATTATAAATAGATCCAGGTTCTTCAGCAACCACTAAAGCAGCTGCATGTGCCATTTGGTTACCTTTTCCGATAACAAAAGTATCAAATGTATATTTAGGATTGAGCATTGCTCGCTTGGTAACTTCTACTTTAGGAGCTTCTTCTTTTTCTGTAATACTAACTGCAGGTGCCTCATCAGGTGTCACAAATACAGGCATGATCTCATCCCCTGTGACTTTAAACCCTATTTCTACAATTTTAGCAGCTAAATGTTTTTCCCAATAGCGCTTATGTAAATCGCTGGTTACTTCAATTGTTAACTGATTATTTGTTAAAGCTAATGGTTTAGCTGTGCCTACCCAAGCATCATAACTGGCAGGATTAAGGTCGGCTTTATAGCGGTCCTTTAATTCCTGCCAGAAATTGTCTAATGAGGTCAAATAATTCGCCTCCTAATTTAATAAATTTCAGATAGCCTTACTTTATCATTTTTTCAATAAGTTTTCCACAACCTAACTTAGAATAAAATAAATAAATTACTTTTCCACATAATGTATAAAAATACAGAAAAATATACACACGCTGGAAAAGTCACCACGCAAGTCTTGTGTATAATTTTGAAAAGGAGAGATTTTCTCTGAAATAAGCACAGAATATTAAAAAATGAAGGGTTGATATGAGAGGGCTTAGGTGAGTTATGCACAAAACTTATCCACCTTGTTGATAAGTTTTCCATCCACCCTTTTTTTGTGGAAAAACAAGCGGAAAAATAGAGTTCATTTTTTTGTGGAAAACTATTATGCACAACAAGGTCTGCTTTATCCCCAAAAATTGTGGATAAAAAATTTTCTTTTTTATATTTGATGATTGACAAAATAGGGTGTGAGTCGTTATAATATTCAGGTATGTCTATGTAAAGTTAGTTATGGAGGTGTATTTTAAATGAAAAGAACTTATCAACCAAATAAACGTAAACGTCAAAAAGTTCATGGATTCCGTAAACGTATGAGCACTAAAAACGGCCGTCGCGTATTAGCAAGCCGTCGTCGTAAAGGAAGAAAAGTACTTGCTGCTTAAGCCACTGCTGGTCAGTGGTTTTTTTTGTATCCAATAATAGAGAATTTAAGAATTTTTCTACTAATAAGGATGATTCCTTATTTTGAAATATGGTATTATTGTCAGGTATAGATTGAAAAGAAACGAAGGAAACTAGATGAAGAAAAAATATCGGGTCAAAAAAGAACGAGAGTTTCAAAAGGTGTTTCAAGAAGGTGTTTCTTTTGCGAATCGAAAATTCGTAGTTTATCGTCTAGAGCCTTCTGGTCAAAAACATTTTCGAGTAGGGATTTCTGTAGGGAAGAAAGTGGGCAACGCTGTGATGCGTAATTACGTAAAGCGTCAAATACGTGCCGTATTACAAGAATTTAAAACAGAATTACCACCAATTGATTTTATTGTGATTGCTCGCCCAGCTACAAAAGACTTACCTCATGCTGAAATGCGTTCAAATCTACTACATGTTTTAAAATTAGCAAAAATACTGAGTTAGGAAGGAAACAGAAGTACGTGAAGAAATACAAAAGAATATTATTGATGACAGGATTGTTAAGTTTAGTCTTCTTGTTGTCTGCTTGTGGAACAAGCCAAGTAAGTGCACACAGTACGGGCGTGTGGGATCGTTACATCGTTTATTACTTCGGTCAAGCAATCAAAGGCTTATCATTTGGTAATGTCGGAATAGGAATCATCTTATTTACGATTATCATTCGAGTAATTTTGATGCCTTTAATGCATTTCCAGACCAAAAGTATGCGAAAAACACAGGAGCTCCAGCCTAAATTAAAGGCATTGCAACAACAGTACAGTTCCCGTGATCAAGAAACACAGCAAAAGCTTCAAGCAGAAACGAAAAAACTTTACGCAGAAAATAATGTTAACCCTTACGCGGGCTGTTTGCCGCTGTTAGTACAAATGCCAGTAATGATGGCTTTGTATCAAGCGATTTTAAGAATTCCTGAATTACGTTCAGGTCATTTCTTATGGTTGAATTTGAGTCAATCTGATCCATACTTTATTTTACCGATTCTTGCCGCGGTATTTACTTTTGCAAGTACGTATCTATCTAGCATGAGTCAAATTGAATCAAACGCTTCAATGAAAGTCATGAATTTTGCAATGCCAGTTATGATTTTTGTAATGGCTTTGAATTTGGCTAGTGGGTTATCACTTTACTGGGTGATCTCGAATGCTTTCCAAGTTGTCCAAACATTATTGATCAACAATCCATTTAAGATTCGTCGCGAACGTGAGGAAGCAGCGCGTCAAATCCGAGATAGAGAACGTGCACTAGAAAAAGCTAAACGTCCAAAGAAAAAACGCAAGAATTAAAAGCACTCCGTTTTTCAAACATTTCACTATTAATTTATATGATTTAAAAAAATCATTCAATACAGGTAAGGAGGTTTAATAAATGCCTATTTATGAAGGGCCAACAATTGATGAAGCCATTTCTCAAGGTTTAAATGACTTGGGGTTGAAAAAAGAAGCAGTTACTATTGATATTTTGACAGATGCTAAAAAGGGATTTTTAGGTATGGGGAAAAAAGATGCACGTGTTTCGATTGAACCCATTGAAATAGAAGAACCGATTGTTACTTCTGAATTGACAGAAGAGACTCCGGTAGATCCAGAGCCGCTTGCTGGAGTGTCGGAAACTACTGATTCCGCTGAATCAACGGATTTATTAGTTGATTTGGATGGAGATGCAGCGGTGAAAGAGCTAGCACTTTATTTGACCAATGTTACGAATGAAATGGGAGTACCCGCACTTGTTAAGATCCGACATGAATCAAATGGTTTGATTATAATGGATTTAGAAACTAGCAAGCAAGGAATGTTGATTGGAAAACATGGAAAAATTTTAAATGCTTTACAATACTTGGCGCAAGTTTTTTTGCATCGAGTAGCCAAAGAAAAATTATCCGTTGTGGTAAATGTTGGTAACTATCGCCAAAAACGAGAAGAAGTATTGACTCGATTGGCTAAACGAACTGCTGAAAAAGTGAAAGAAACAGGTCGTCCAGTCTTTTTAGAGCCGATGCCTGCCTTTGAACGGAAAATGATCCATGCAGCTTTGAGTAAAGATGATTACATCAAAACCCATTCTGAAGGAGAAGATCCTTATCGCTATTTAGTTGTTGAACCAGCTAAAAAATATTTTTAATGAAAGAGAAAAGAGTAGGTGAAGCTTACTCTTTTTTTCTTCATAAAAATTTGGGAAATACAAGGGTTTCAGAACGTGTGCTTGAATTGTTGAGAAAAGTATGCTAATCTAACACCAGAATTTTGTAGAATAAGCAGTCAAAGTGCTCAATCTACTCCTTAGGATAAGGGGTGGAGTAGGCACTTTTTTTATGTTCAAAAAGGATTTAATAGGAGGAATAACAGTGGCAGAGATCACATTAGAATTTGATACGATCGCAGCAATTTCAACACCGCCGGGTGAGGGTGCAATCAGTATTGTACGCTTAAGTGGTGATCAAGCGGTACAAATTGCAGATAGCATTTACCGCAGCGGAAAAAAAAGTTTAGTAGATGTTTCGTCACATACGATCCATTATGGACATATTGTTGATCCTTCCGATCAGCAAATTGTTGATGAGGTTATGGTCAGCGTAATGCGTGCACCCAAGACCTTCACCCGTGAAGACATCGTTGAGATAAACTGTCATGGAGGGATCGTAGTAGTCAATCAGTTGTTACAATTGGTTTTACGTTCGGGGGCACGTCTAGCTGAACCAGGCGAATTTACCAAACGTGCTTTTTTAAATGGTCGAGTAGATTTATCTCAAGCCGAAGCGGTAATGGATCTTATTCGAGCAAAAACAGATAAAGCAATGAATATCGCTATCAATCAATTAGACGGGAATTTATCACACTTAATTCGTAGTTTGCGTCAAGAAATTTTACAAACGCTTGCTCAAGTCGAAGTGAATATTGACTATCCAGAATATGATGACGTCGAAGAATTAACGACTCAATTATTATTGGAAAAAGCGCAGCAAGTGGGTCAACAGATCGATGCTTTATTATTGAATGCTAAACAAGGAAAGATTTTACGCGAAGGTTTGAGCACTGCGATTATAGGTCGTCCTAATGTTGGGAAATCGAGTTTATTGAACTATCTACTACATGAAGAAAAGGCAATCGTTACCGAAATAGCTGGAACGACTCGTGATGTGATCGAGGAATATGTGAACGTTCGCGGTGTGCCTCTAAAATTGATTGATACAGCGGGAATCCGTGAAACAGATGATGTTGTTGAAAAAATCGGAGTAGAGCGTAGTCGAAAAGCATTGAGTGAAGCGGATTTAATTTTATTAGTTTTAAATCAAAGCGAAGCATTGACTGCAGAAGACAAAGCATTACTTGAGGCAACGAATGGCTTGAAACGGATTGTTTTACTTAATAAAACTGATTTACCAAGCCAGCTTTCTCAAAGTGATTTAGCTGCCTATTTAGGCAGAGATGAAGTTTTTGCAATCTCAGTATTAGAAAAAGCTGGATTAGATCAATTAGAAGAAGCGATTGCGAAACTATTTTTTGGTGGTCAAACAGGTGAAAAAGATGCAACCTATGTTTCTAATACACGTCATATTGCCTTGCTTGAAAAAGCAGGTCAATCATTGGGCGAGGTTCGAAATGGCATCATAGCAGGTATGCCTGTCGATTTAGTTCAAATTGATATGACACGTTGTTGGGATTATTTAGGAGAAATCGTGGGAGATAGTGTTCAGGATGAATTGATCACACAATTATTTAGTCAATTCTGTCTAGGGAAATAGAAGAAGAGGAGCAACAATATGGAATACAAAGCAGGAAATTATGATGTAATCGTCGTTGGTGCCGGACATGCCGGTTCAGAAGCTGCTCTTGCAGCTGCGCGGATGGGACAAAAAACGTTATTAATAACGATTAATTTAGACATGGTTGCATTTATGCCGTGTAATCCTTCGATCGGTGGGCCAGCTAAAGGCGTTGTAGTACGAGAAATTGATGCATTGGGTGGTGAAATGGGACGTAATATCGATAAAACGTATATTCAGATGAGAATGCTGAATACGGGTAAAGGCCCAGCCGTCCGTGCATTGAGAGCGCAAGCAGACAAGCATGCTTATGCAGAGGAAATGAAACATACGATTGAAAAAGAAGAAAATTTAACCTTAAAACAAGGTGTAGTGGATCGTCTAGTAGTAGAGGATGGTGTTTGTAAAGGGGTTATCACTTCAACTGGAGCCGTTTATTCCGCGCAAGCAGTGATAATTACTGCAGGAACAGCTTTACGAGGTGAAATCATCATCGGAGAATTAAAATATTCATCAGGTCCCAATAACTCTCAACCTTCAATCAAATTAGCGGATCATCTTCAAGAATTAGGCTTGGAAATTCATCGCTTTAAAACGGGTACTCCACCACGAGTAAAATCTGGGTCGATTGATTATAATAAAACAGAAATTCAACCTGGCGATGAAAAGCCAAATCACTTTAGTTATCAAACTCCGGACAGCGTGTATTTGAAAGATCAAATTCCTTGCTGGCTAACGTATACAAATCTAAAAAGTCATGAAATCATTCAAAATAACCTTCATCGTGCACCAATGTTTACGGGTATTGTTGATGGAGTGGGTGCTCGTTATTGTCCATCGATCGAAGATAAGATTGTTCGTTTTGCAGACAAAGAACGTCATCAATTATTTTTAGAACCTGAAGGACGGAATACAGAAGAAGTATATGTTCAAGGATTGTCTACATCATTACCAGAAGATGTACAAAATGACGTTTTGCACTCAATCGAAGGACTAGAAAACGCAGAGATGATGCGTACGGGCTACGCTATTGAATATGATATGGTCGCACCACATCAATTACGTCCAACCCTTGAAACAAAAGTGATTGAAAATTTGTATACTGCGGGACAAACAAACGGAACTAGTGGATATGAAGAAGCTGCAGGTCAAGGATTGATGGCCGGAATTAATGCCGCTCTAAAAATCCAAGGAAAAGCACCATTCATTATGAAACGTAGCGATGGCTATATTGGTGTTATGATCGATGACTTAGTAACCAAAGGAACTAATGAACCTTATCGTCTATTAACTTCTAGAGCAGAATACCGGTTGATTTTGCGTCATGATAATGCGGATTTACGTTTAACAGAAACCGGACATAAGATTGGTTTAGTGGAAGAAGAAGAATATCAAGCATATCTAATCAAAAAAGGCCATATTGAGGCTGAGATGGCTCGATTACAAACAATTAGGATAAAACCTAACGAAGACGTTCAAAGCTTCTTACGAGCTAAAAATAGCGCAGAATTAAAAGACGGTGTTTTAGCTAATGATTTCTTGAAGCGTCCGGAAATTTCTTATCAAGAATTACTGCAATTCATCCCTGAAAATAATGAACTGGATAATAAAGAAATTGAACAAGTAGAGATTCAAATAAAATATGAAGGCTACATCAAAAAAGCGATGGAAAAGGTAGGAAAATTGAAACGGATGGAAGCAAAACGTATTCCTGATCGGATCGATTATTCAGCTATCAATGGATTAGCAACAGAAGCAAAACAAAAACTACAAAAAATCCAACCTGAAACAATAGCTCAAGCTAGTCGTATCAGCGGAGTAAATCCAGCGGATATCAGTATTTTAATGGTTTATATTGAACAAGGAAAGATTGCTAAAGTAGATAGTGAAAACGTATAATTCTTAGTGAAAAAAGCGGCCAGTACCTAATTAAATGTTAGGGACTGACCGCTTTTTTTTATTAAATTAATTCAAATTAATTGGTTGGATAAAATCGGCTTTCCAACATTCATCAATAGCATCATAATCAAAATACCAAGTTTGTAAGAAAGCTTGTTTTTTTCGCTTGCTGCCCGAGATTACTCTACCTGTGTCCACTAATTCTTCATAATCCAAACAAGTGAAATAAAGTTGGACTGAGAAACTATCCTCGTGGATAAGACGAAAATTAGATAGTTTCTTTAATGTGATCTTTTCTGTTCGATTCCTAATCCCTTGACTCTGTTGTGTTTCTAAAATACTTAAATGATTTTGATAAAGAGTAGGACTATAGCAATGTTTGGCCATAGCTAAATTACTCTGATTCCAAGCATTTTGAATGGTTAAAAAATTTTTTTTGATTTCTTGAATCAAATGTTGTTTCTTTTGTTTGTTACCAGGCAGAGAGAGTAAAAAATCTTGTTTAGCAGTTGTAGCTGCTCGATAAGATTGTACTTTTTTTCCAATTAACGATAGGCCAACAGTTCCTATAAAAAGGAAATATAAAAAAAAGGTTCGGAATGGTGAAAGGAAACTAATGCCGCTTGAATAATAAGTTTTTGATCGATGGGAGCCTCCAAAGCTGGTACTTCTGCTACCATGAGAGCTAGAACCATGGCTGATACTTCCTCCACTATGGCCGCCAGCAACTGCCGTTGAATGCGAAGGGAAAGCTGTTAAAAATAGAAAAATAAAAGCAATCAAAATGACTATTTTTTTCATTTGACACTCCTTGTTATAGATTTGCTTTAGTATAGCTGATAGTTCATATTAAGAGAATTAAATGAAAAAATTTTTATCAAGCGGGAAAAACTAAAAATAGGTGTTTCATGTGAAACATTTTAATCGTTTTATACAATCATATATCTGATTTTTCAGTTGGTAAAGCGAGTGTTTGCAATAGATTACGCAATTCTGTGACAGGGATCTGTCCTGGGGCAGAAGCAGTCCTTATAGAACCAAATGTTGCTACTGATCCAAATGTATGCCCAGCAATACGACTAATCATTCCTAAATCGCCCATAGACATAGTGATTAAAGGACATTTTGCATAATTTTCAAACATGTCACGAGTAGCATCTAATAAGGTTAAAACATCTTTTCTAGTATTTGGCATAACAGCTATTTTACAAATATCTGCTCCTTTATCCTGCATCTGTCTTAATCGAGAAATGATTTCTTCTTTTGAAGGGGTACTATCGAAATCATGATTGCATAAAATAACTTTTATATTTTTTTTGTGTGCTAAGTTTATTGTCTTTTTTATGTTTTCAGCAGGCATAAATAACTCTAAATCAATCAAATCTGCTGCCCCCTCATTGATCAACACGCGATAAAGCTCAAAATACGCATCATTACTTAATTCTAGTTCTCCCCCTTCTTTATGGGTACGGAAAGTTATAAGTAAAGGTTTGTCGATTATTTTTCGTAAAGTATGAGAAACGTTAGCAACGATTTTTGGCTGTTTTACATCTTCAAAAAAATCAATTCGCCATTCTATAAGATCACAATTTGACTGACAAACTTCTTTTGCATCACTTATTAACTGATTTTTAGTCGCAGCTATTAAGGGAACGATTATCTTAGGTAATCCTTCTCCAAGAGTTACATCGTTTATAGTTAGGGTATTCATTTAGACACCTCTGATTTCAAATTAGGTTTTATAACTATTTGCTATAGAATATTTTATTATTGTACTGTACGTATGAATCTTTGACACTAATTAATTACTGAATACAAAAAATAAAATTTGTTCAAAAAGTAACAATCTAAGCGTTTTCTCCAACGCCGTGATTGTTAAAAAATCACTAATTAGACATATTGTTAAAAAAAACGTCTATTTAAAAGCTTTTTTTAAATTACTTTAATCACAAATGGTAGGTGTAGTTTAGGCAAATTGATTAGTAGCAGTGCGATAAGAAGTTTTGTATTCTCAAATACCTGTATATATAAATATTTTAATTACCTCTATATGTAATTGGATTTTTTGCTTTAACTTGATGATAAGATATCTAGCATTAATTCTTTCTTAATCCCTTTGTGAAACATGCGTAAGCCATTGCATGAAACGCTAATTTGCGTTAAAGTAGAGGATAGTCTGTGAAACATTTTTCTGTTTCACAAAAATGAAAGGATTTCTTATGACACCAGAAGAATTTCAAGTTGAATTAGAGAAATTGGGACTCCCGCTTTCGGAGTTTCAGATGGAACAATTTGCGACTTATTTTGAATTATTAGTTGAGTGGAATCAAAAAATGAATCTTACAGCTATCACGGAACTTCAAGAAGTTTATTTGAAACACTTCTATGATTCGATTACTTTGGCTTTTTCAGATACGTTTGAGCCCCAAGGCAAATTATGTGATGTCGGTTCTGGGGCTGGATTCCCTAGTATTCCATTAAAGATTGTTTTTCCAGATTTGGAAATCACGATTGTTGATTCTTTAAACAAACGAATTACGTTTTTATCGACATTAGTTGAGGCACTAGAACTAAAAGGTGTTTCTCTTTATCATGATCGTGCGGAAACATTTGGACAAAATAAAGAATATCGTGAATCATTTGATTTCGTGACAGCTCGCGCTGTTGCCCGTCTGAATGTATTAACAGAACTTTGTGTTCCGTTAGTAAAAAAAGATGGCTATTTCTTTGCTTTAAAAGCTGCAAAAAGTGATGAGGAATTAGTCGAAGCCAAGCCAGCAATTGCATTGTTAGGTGGAAAATTGATTCAAGCTGAAGACGTCTCATTACCGAATGGTGATACTCGTCATATTATCACCATCCAGAAGAAAAAAGAGACACCAAAGAAATATCCTCGTAAACCAGGTTTGCCTAATAAGCAACCATTAAAATAATAGAAAATTTATTCATTTTTACTAAATAATCAAGGAAATTTTATGAGTAAGAAGTAGGAGGAAATCAGATGGCACGGATCATATCTGTTGCAAACCAAAAAGGCGGTGTAGGTAAAACCACCACTACTGTCAACCTAGGTGCTTGTTTAGCTTATGTCGGTAAAAAAGTCTTATTGATCGATAGTGACGCGCAAGGAAATGCTACTAGCGGATTAGGCGTACGTAAACCAGACGTGAAACAAGATATTTATGACGTTTTAGTCAATGAAGTTCCTATCAAAGAAACAATCCTTGAAACAACAAGAGAAAATTTATCGATTGTACCGGCAACATTACAATTGGCAGGTGCTGAGATTGAACTAACATCAATGATGGCGAGGGAATCCCGTTTAAAAAGTGCATTAGAAGATGTGAACGATGAGTATGATTTCATTTTGATTGATTGTCCACCTTCGTTAGGACATTTGACTATCAATGCTTTTACGGCCAGTGATGCTATTTTGATCCCTGTTCAGTGTGAGTATTATGCACTAGAAGGATTGAGCCAATTGTTGAATACCGTTCGCTTAGTTCAAAAACATTTTAATCCAGAATTAGAAATTGAAGGCGTATTGTTGACCATGTTCGATGCGCGTACGAATCTTGGCGCAGAAGTAGTAGAAGAGGTTCGACGTTATTTCCAAGAAAAAGTTTATGATACCATTATTCCTAGAAATGTTCGTTTATCTGAAGCGCCTAGTCATGGCAAGCCGATCATAGATTATGATCCTCGCTCTAAAGGTGCTGAAGTCTATCAAGCTTTAGCAAAGGAAGTGTTAGTTCGTGAGCAAAAATAAAGGTTTGGGTCGTGGAATTGATGCTTTATTTCAAGATCTTTCAGAGATCGAAGAGGTTGATGTAAAACGAGATCAAGTAGTTGAGCTTCCATTGAGTGATTTACGTCCTAACCCGTACCAACCACGTAAATCTTTTGACGAAAACAGCTTACAAGAATTAGCGAATTCGATTGAACAATCTGGTGTCTTTCAGCCGATCATTGTTAGAAAATCAGCAGTAAAAGGTTACGAGCTTATTGCGGGTGAACGACGTTTCAGAGCTTCTAAATTAGCGGGTAAAGAAACAGTTCCAGCTATTATTCGTGAATTTGATGAAGAAGCAATGATGCAGATTGCTGTATTAGAAAACTTGCAACGAGAAGATTTAAATCCGTTAGAAGAAGCAGAAGCTTACGAGATGCTGATGAAAAATCTGAAATTGACACAGGCGGATGTTGCGAACCGACTAGGAAAAAGCCGTCCCTATATCGCGAATTATTTACGCCTATTGACATTACCTAAATTGGTAAAAGAAATGGTCCAAGATGAACGTTTATCGATGGGACAAGCCCGTACATTATTAGGATTAAAGAAAAAAGATCAAATTCTAAAATTAGCTAATCGAGCAGTGAAAGAAAATCTAACCGTTCGTCAATTAGAACAAATCGTTAGTGAATACAATGAAGGAAAAGCTAAGGACAAGAAAAAAGGTCCACGTTTGACTAAGGAAAAACCTTATTACTTAAGAGAAAGCGAAGATCGATTAATGGATAAATTTGGTACGGGTGTCGAAATCGTTGAAAAAGACGGCAAAGGAAAAATTGCAATTGAATATTTGTCGCCTTCTGATTTGACACGTATCCTAGATATCTTAAATATCCATTTCGATGAGTCTTAAAATAATTAATCACATACAATCCAATGTTATAATTCGATTGTTGTGATCTATAACGAGCTAGAGGAGGATTTACCAGATGTATGATTTAGGTGATATCGTAGAAATGAAAAAACCTCATGCCTGTCAGACAAATCGCTGGGAAATTATTCGCATGGGTGCTGATATAAAAATCAAGTGTGTTAATTGCGGACATATTGTAATGATGACACGTCGTGATTTTGATAAAAAAATGAAAAAAGTCCTTGTTAAAAAAGAGGATTAGCCGTAAGAATAAGCTAAATTAATAGAGAAAGAGTGAAGTAAATTATGGCCTTAACAGCCGGAATCGTAGGCTTACCAAACGTCGGTAAGTCAACTTTGTTTAATGCAATTACTAAAGCGGGGGCAGAAGCTGCTAATTATCCCTTTGCTACAATCGATCCCAATGTAGGAATGGTAGAAGTTCCAGATTGGCGTCTAGAACGTTTGACAGAGCTAGTTCAACCTAAAAAAACAGTTCCAACTACTTTTGAATTTACTGATATTGCTGGAATCGTCAAAGGTGCTAGCAAAGGTGAAGGTTTAGGGAACCAATTCTTAAGTCATATTCGACAAGTTGATGCTATTTGTCATGTTGTTCGTTGTTTCGATAATGAAAACATTACACACGTAGAAGGTCGTGTGGACCCGTTAGAAGACATCGAAACGATCAATTTAGAATTAGTTTTAGCTGATTTAGACTCTGTAAATAAACGTTATACTCGCGTGGCAAAAGTTGCAAGAACGAAAGAAAAAAATGCAGTCGCTGAACTAGCAGTTTTAGATAAATTAAAACCTGTGTTAGAAGAAGGCCAATCTGCTCGCACGATTGAATTTACAGAAGATGAACAACAAATTGTCAAAGGTCTGTTCCTGTTAACAAGCAAACCTGTTTTATACGTAGCTAATGTAGATGAAGATACTGTAGCCGATCCTGAAAGCAACAACTATGTTCAAACTGTTCGTAATTTTGCAGCAAGTGAACACTCAGAAGTGATCGTTGTGTGCGCAGAAGCAGAAGAAGAGATTGCTGAATTAGAAGAAGAGGACAAAGCTGAATTCTTAGAAGCAATGGGAATTGAAGAATCAGGCTTAGATCAATTGATTCGTACAGCTTATGATCTATTAGGTTTGGCTACTTACTTCACTGCAGGTGAACAAGAAGTTCGTGCTTGGACATTCCGCAAAGGGATGAAGGCTCCTCAAGCAGCGGGGATCATTCATACTGATTTTGAGCGCGGATTCATTCGTGCAGAAACTGTTTCTTTTGAAGACTTAAATAAATATGGCAGTATGCACGCAGCAAAAGAAGCTGGACGTGTAAGACTGGAAGGAAAAGATTATGTTGTTCAAGACGGCGATGTAATGTTATTCCGTTTCAACGTTTAGGGAGGAAATAAGATGGAGTTAGAAAAGTTGCAAGCTTTGAGTTTAGAGAATGATCAGCTTGAAGAGAAATTGACTAAACGAAATGAACAATATATTTTTGACTTAAAAAAAGCGTTAAGAGCGGCAAATTTATCAAATGAACAGATGACGCTTGCTTTAAATGAAATGCTTCCGACATTAGTTGAGGAGCAAAAGACAGGAAAGACGGCTCGTCAATTATTTGGGACTGTCTCAGAACGATTAGAATACATCGTCGATAAACCTGTAGAACAAAAGAAATCTTCTACTGCTTCTTTAATGTGGTTAGATAACTTCTTATTGTTGTTTGGTTTATTAGGGATCGTTTCAGGAATTATGGGATTATTTGTTCCACGTGGAACACAAGCAGTAACTTATGGTTTGACCGCTTTGGTTATTGCCTCAGCTGTTGGTGGTCTAGTCTTTTATATGATGTATTTGTTTGTTTATCAATATGAACAACCAGGTGCAGACAAATCAAAGAAACCAAAAACATGGAAAACGATCGTTATGTTAGGTTCAGTGACACTCGTATGGTTCTTAGTCTTCAATGGCGCGGCGTTGTTGCCACAGTCATTAAACCCGATTCTTGATCCAATGGTGTTAGTAGTGTTGTCGGCATTGGCATTAGCTGCTCGTTATTACTTGAAGAAACGCTTTGGAATTATCAGTAGCTTAGCAACTGCTCCACGTAAATAAAAAAATAAGGGTCTCCTCATTATGAGGAGACCCTTATTTTTTTATTTTTTTGCTTGGGCAATCATCTTAGCCATTGCTTGTTGTTGATATTCAGCAGTAGCTTGTTTGATCACTTTTTGTTGTTCGGCTTGATCCATTTTAGGATTTTTCATCATAGCAGCTTTCACTTGTTCTTGAACATAAGCTTTAGCTTCTGTTTCCATCGTAGCTTTTTGATCTTCTGCTAATTTAGCGAGTTTTTTTGCTTGTGTCGTACTTAAAACGACCCAATCTTTTTCAACGCTAAAAGTATTTTTTTCTTTAACTAGCTGACGATCTTTGCTAGAAAGACTAAACCATAATTTGGCAGTATCATTTGTATAAACCCAATAAGTCTTTTTAGTTTCTAATTGTGATTTTGTTTGATTTTCTTTGACTACATTTGTTACATGTTCAGTCCCAGTTGTTTTTGCTTTTTTCTGAGCTTCATTTGTTTTATAGATATAAACTTTTTCAGTACCATTACCTAATGGTTGATAAAGTAACATATTCATATTTTTATTATCAGCACTTGAAGTTAGAGCTTGTGTGGTTGTATCAGTTACTTTTTTCATCCCATAGTGGTAATGGTCATTAGCAGTAATTAGACATAAACTAACAATAAAAAGTAGCGCAAAAACAATTGAAAGAGCAGTATGCCACATTTTTTTCGCAAATATATTGGTTAAAGCAAATGCTAAAACACTAATAATTGTTACGGCAAAAATCATTTTGCAACGCCTCCTTCAACTTTTTTATTCGCCTTTAAGAAGAAGGTGATAAAGAATCCAATAATACTAAAGATGACAGCTACATAAAAAGCTGCATGGTAACCAGATAGAGTAGCATTAATAGCTTGATCTTTATAGGTTAAAGGTAATTCCTTTAATAAACTTGCTTTTGGTAGATTATCTTTTGTAACATTAGTCAACACGCTAATTAGAATGGCTGTACCGATAGAACTAGCAACTTGACGGAAAGTGTTATTTACAGCAGTACCGTGACTGATTAAGTTCATTGGTAAAGCGTTCATACCTGAAGTTGTGACTGGCATCATGACCATTGAAATACCAAACATACGAATAGCATACAGGATAACGATCATTGTTACTGGTGTATCTTTTGTTAAGAATGCAAAAGGTAGAGTAGCAGCAGTTAAAATCAACATACCGCCGATTGCCAAACGTTTTGCCCCATGTTTATCAAAAATTGCACCAGTAATCGGCATCATAAGCCCCATAACTAAAGCACCTGGTAATAACATTAAGCCAGAATGGAAAGCTGATTCGCCACGAATGTTTTGAATATATAATGGTAAAACCATTTCAGCTCCAACCATTGCCATGTTTACAACACCACTTAAGATCGCGGCAATTGTAAATACTGGAGACTTGAATACGCGTAACTCTAAGAAAGGTTGTTCTAAATGTAGTTGGCGCCATACGAATAAACCAATTACGACGATCCCAACAATTAGGAAGCTGATTACTTTCACGCTACCCCAACCGTCATTACCGACTGAAGAGAAGCCATAAAGCAAGCTACCGAAACCTGCAGTCGATAAGAAAGCAGAAAGTACATCGATACTTGGATTAGATAATTGGATAACGCTTTTCATTAAGAAAGCAGCTAGAACCAATACTAGGACTACAATCGGAATAACCATACCGAAAAGATCACGCCAAGTATAATTGTCGATGATCCAACCTGAAAGAGTAGGCCCTAATGCGGGAGCTAATCCGATAACTACACCAGCCATACCCATAGCTGCTCCGCGTTTTTCAGGCGGGAAGATAGAAAGCATAATATTTTGTAGAAGTGGCATTGAGATCCCAACACCTGCTGCTTGTACTAAACGTCCAATTAATAAAGTAGAAAAGTTTGGTGCTACAAAACAAGTGATCGTACCAATCAAAAAGATGATCATAGCAGTAATATAGAGACGTTTTGAACTGAATTTATTGATTAACCAGGCACTGATGGGAATCATGATCCCATTTACCAATAAAAATCCAGTAGTCAGCCATTGGACGCTAGAAGCAGATATATCAAAAGCTTTCATTAGAGTTGGAAATGCTGTTGTTAATAGTGTTTGGTTGAGCACTGTACAGAAGGTTCCGATTAATAGCACAGCGACTAGTAAGGAACGGTTGTAAGGCTTACCGTAAATATCGACCGTTTGTTTATTACTCACGATCTAACGCCTTCTTTCTTTTTTTGAAATTTTCTGAAACAACGAATGTCCGATAGCTACTTTACCGCTGTTTTTATTTTTTGTCAACTTGCTTGACATAAACGTCAACGAAAGTATAATTATTTGATGAAGAGAGGGATCTGTCTTGAAGAAAAATAAAGTCCAACATCTCATAGAAAGTGATGAATTCGTAGTAGGAATTAGTGAATTAAGTAAAATGACGGGTGTTTCTCCACGTCAGATTCGCTATTGGGAACAAAAGGGATACATTCGTTCAACGGGTGAAAAAAGTGGAAATCGTAAATTTAAGTTACCGATGGTCGTTAAAGTAGAAATGATCAAACTTTTTTTAGATGAAGGGTATACGCTGACAGTAGCAGTAACAAAAGCCTGTGAACGCCAAGAAAATATCCATCAAGCTAAACTTATTTTGCGCGATACATTCAAAAGTATTGAAAAAATTGCTGATCGCTATCTTGTTATTCATTTAGATGACTTTAAAAATCGAGCAGGATTTTATTTGATTCGAGATATAGAGACCGAGGATGTCACTTATCAAATTATTGAGAGTGAAACAGAGATATCTGAATCAATTATCAAAACATGGTTCCTTAATAATTAAATAAGGGTTAGATGAGGATTTAAACGTAAGTTATTGACTTAAATCAGCCATTCTGTTAAGTTTTTTATTAAAAATAATTCTGAGGAGTGGTAACGAATAATGTCTAATTGGGAAACGAAATTTGCGAAAAAAGGTTTGACGTTTGATGATGTATTATTGATTCCAGCTGAGAGTCACGTATTGCCAAATGATGTGGATATGAGTGTACAACTGGCTAAAAATATCAAATTGAACATTCCGTTAATGAGTGCAAGTATGGATACTGTAACAGATAGTAAAATGGCGATTGCGATGGCCCGTCAAGGTGGTCTTGGAGTTATCCATAAAAATATGAGTATCGCTGCCCAAGCAGATGAGGTTCGTAAAGTAAAACGGTCAGAAAGTGGTGTCATTATTGATCCATTTTTCTTAACTCCGGAACATAAAGTCCAAGATGCAGAAAAATTAATGGCCCGCTACCGTATCAGTGGTGTGCCTATCGTTGAAACATTAGAAAATCGTAAATTAGTAGGCATCATTACAAATCGCGATATGCGTTTTGTGACGGACTATGAAATGGCGATTGATGAAGTAATGACTAAAGACGGTTTAGTAACTGCTCCCGTTGGAACAAAACTGAAAGATGCAGAAAAGATTCTTCAAAAACATAAAATTGAAAAATTACCGATCGTAGATGAAGAAGGCCGTTTAAGTGGCTTGATTACGATCAAAGACATCGAAAAAGTGATTGAATTCCCCAATGCTGCGAAAGATGAACATGGCCGTTTGTTAGTGGCTGCAGCAGTTGGTGTTACGAGTGATACTTTTGAACGTTCAGAAGCTTTGTTAGAAGCTGGGGCTGACGCAATCGTGATCGATACTGCTCATGGTCATAGTGCAGGTGTTTTACGAAAAATTCGTGAAATTCGCGAAACCTTCCCAGAGGCGACTTTGATTGCTGGAAATATCGCAACTGCTGAGGGTGCCAAAGCTTTATACGATGCTGGTGTCGATGTAGTTAAAGTAGGTATTGGACCAGGATCTATCTGTACGACACGTGTAGTTGCAGGGGTCGGTGTTCCTCAATTAACAGCGATTTATGATGCTGCTTCTGTTGCTCGTCAATATGGAAAAGCAATTATTGCTGATGGTGGGATTAAGTATTCTGGCGATATCGTTAAAGCTTTAGCAGCAGGTGGTTATGCAGTTATGCTAGGCTCAATGTTAGCTGGAACAGACGAATCTCCAGGTGAGTTTGAAATCTATCAAGGTCGTCGCTTTAAAACATACCGAGGTATGGGTTCACTAGGCGCGATGGAAAAAGGTTCGAGTGATCGTTACTTCCAAAGTGGGGTCAACGAAGCGAATAAATTAGTTCCTGAAGGAATTGAAGGTCGTGTAGCCTATAAAGGGACTGCGGCAGATATCATTTTCCAAATGATCGGCGGACTGAAAGCTGGTATGGGTTATGTTGGAGCAGCAAACTTGGAAAGCTTACGTGAGAATGCACAATTTGTTCAAATGAGTGGCAATGGTTTGAAAGAATCTCATCCACATGATGTTCAAATCACGAAAGAAGCACCAAACTATTCGGTAGAACAATAAAAGTAAAAAAAGACAGTCATTTGACTGTCTTTTTTCTTTACTATAAATCAAAGTAAAAGTAGTGATTCTTAGTTAGTCTTTTTAATAACTTTTTCATTACCCATATAAGGAACTAAAGCATCCGGAATTGTAACTGTTCCATCTTCGTTTTGATAATTTTCTAGAATAGCAGTGACAGTACGGCCAACAGCTAAACCAGAGCCATTTAAAGTATGGGCGTATTGTACTTTTCCATCTTCATCGCGGTAACGAATCATTGCTCGACGTGCTTGGAAATCTTCACAGTTAGAGCATGAACTGATTTCACGGTAGGTATTTTGCGCCGGCACCCAGACTTCGATATCATACGTTTTAGCAGCAGAGAAGCCCATATCTCCAGTACATAAAGTGATTACACGATATGGTAAGCCTAATTTTTGTAGGATTGTTTCAGCGTTGTTCGTCATTTTTTCTAATTCATCATAAGAATTTTCTTTGTTGCTGAATTTTACCATTTCTACTTTGTGGAATTGATGCAGACGAATCAAGCCACGAGTATCGCGACCGGCACTTCCAGCTTCAGAACGGAAAGAAGGTGAAAGGGCAGTGAAGTAAATTGGTAGATCTTTGCCTTCTAAGATTTCATCAGCATAATAATTGGTCAATGGCACTTCAGCAGTTGGAATTAACGTTAAATCGCGACCTTCTATTTGAAAGACATCTTCTTTAAATTTAGGAAATTGACCTGTGCCAAACATTGATTTGCTGTTTACCAAATAAGGAGTAATCATTTCTGTATAACCTTGTTCGTAGATATGTTCATCTAGCATAAAGTTGTAAACAGCGCGTTCTAATCGAGCGCCCAAACCTTTGTAATAAACAAAGCGGCTACCGGAAACTTTTGCCCCACGCTCAAAGTCTAGAATATCTAGGTCTTCAGCTACTTCCCAATGTGGGCGAGGTTCAAAATCAAAATCGCGTGGTGTACTCCAACGACGGACTTCTACGTTATCATCTTCATCAGCACCGACAGGAACAGAATCATGAGGAAGATTAGGTAAAGTTGTAGCAATTTCAGTTAACTGTGCATCGATAGCAGCCACTTGTGCATCAAAATCTTTAATTTTAACACCGACTTCTTTCATTTCAGCAATTTTATCAGCCGCATCATTTTTTTCACGCTTTAATTGTGCAATTTCATTTGATACATCATTCCGATATTTTTTTAACTCTTCTGTTTTAACTAATAATTGACGACGTTGTTCGTCTAGTTCTAAGAAGCGTTTTAAAATTTCTTCTTTAACACCACGTGTGACTAATTTGTCTTTTACTTCGGTAAAATTGTTACGAATCATTTTTACATCTAGCATATTTTTTCCTCCTTTAAAATAAAAAAACACCGTCTCATCCCGTAAATAGGGACGAAACAGTGTTGAATTTCGCGGTACCACCCAAATTCAGCATAGTAGCTGCACTTGAAAGACGATTATCGACGTCACCCGGTTCTTCTTTCGAAAAACGCAGATTATGAAACTGGATTTCCTTAGGTTGTTTTGTTGATTCTCACCAGCCATCAACTCTCTAAAAAAACAAACGTAAGTACTTGGTTTCCTGCATTTCTTATTAAGCTTAGTATAAGCAATCAAAAAATTAAAGTCAATGATTATCTGGAAGGGTCTTCACTTGGTTTTTATACAGTGGCAAGTGAATGATAAAAGAGGTCCACTCTTTATTAGACTGTGCATAGATATAGCCACCATGTAGATTGATAATATTTTGAGCAATAGCCAAACCTAACCCGGTACCGCTAATTTCTTGAGAGCGAGATTCGTCGACCCGATAAAAGCGATCAAATAATTGATCTAACGCTTCACGGGGGATTTCTTTTCCATTGTTTCTAACTGTTACAACAGCTTCATTCTTAGTTTTTTCGATTTCAATCAAGATTTTATCGGCATCAGTTCCGTATTTGAACGCATTTGTAATCAAATTATTGAAGACACGGACTAACTTTTCTGTGTCACCATCCATGATTAAATATGGCTCTTGGGTCTCAACTAATATTTGGATATTCTTTTTTTTTGCTTCTAATTCAAAGTCAGCCGCTAACTGTTCTAATAACTGAACCATATCAAAAGAAACGGTATTCACAGGGACAGATGGCTGCCGGACTTTAGAGTATTCAAAAAGATCTTCGACTAGCGACTTCATCTGTTTAGCCTTATTGTAGGCAATGCTAGTGTATTTAAGTAATTCATCAGGGTTTTGATACTGTCCATCTTCAATCAGCCCTAAATAGCCAATGATTGAAGTCAATGGGGTACGTATATCATGACTGACATTGGTAATTAATTCATCTTTTGATTTTTCAATCGCTCGTTCATCTTCAATGGCAGCAACAGTACTGTCAACTAATCCATTAATGCTATCAACGACTTTACTAAGGTCACCACGAAGCTCAAAAGGAATCCGGTAATCATAGTTACCATTAGCAATGTAATGCAATTCGTTAATGATATGTCGTAGCTGCATTTGACGATAACGACGAATCAACCGCCAAAAAATAATTAAGGCATCAATTACAATGAAAAAGGGAATAACAAAATTGCGTCCACTCCAAAAAATATCACTACCTAAATTGTTAGCAAAAATATTTTTTGATCGGTAGATAGCATCGGATAAGTCAGGCGAATTATTTAGCATTTGGCTAAAAAGAACCATAATTGCAACATTTAATAGAAGCAACAAGATAACGGTAACGATTCCTTCCGCAATTAATTCACTGACTTCCTTTGATGTAAGAGTGATTCTTTTTTTTTTCTCGATTTTATTTTGCATCAATCTTATAACCCACACCCCAAACCGTTTGAATCACTTTTTCTCCATTTGTAGCTTCTTCGATTTTATCCCGTAGATGACTTACATGTACCATAACTGTTTTAGCAGATACAATACTTTCTTGTTTCCACACACGTTCAAAAATTTCATCAGCACTGAAAACACGGTTAGGGTGGCTGGCTAATAAATACAAAATTCCAAATTCTAAAGCTGTCAATTGGATCTCTTTTCCATCTATTGTTTTAACTTCATGAGAATCCTTATTGATGATCAATGATTGGATCTCTAAAATATCTGGTTGATCTTCGGCTACTTGCATCTTTGTACGACGCAACAAAGATTTTACTCGAGCCATCACTTCTAAAGGATTAAACGGTTTTGTAACATAATCGTCAGCTCCGGCGACCAGACCTTTGATTTTGTCCATATCGGTAGTTTTTGCGGTTAGCATGATAATCGGGATTTGAGATTCTTTTCTAAGTTCTTTAACGACTTGCATACCATCCATAACTGGCATCATAATATCTAATAGAAGTAAGTCAATATCATTTGCTGTTCTAAGTTTACTCAAAGCCTCTTTTCCATCATAGGCTTTAATAACCTCATAGCCTTCATTATGCAAGTAAATACTTAATAGTTCGACAATTTCTTTATCGTCATCTGCAACTAATACTTTCATATGGTGTTCCTCCGTCCGTATAAATAAATGGTACTACGCCTCATTTTACCAAAGAAATCTATAGAAGGCGAAAAACAACGCTACGAGTTAATGAAAAATCAAAAATAAAATACCAAAAAATTCGATTTTAAACTTAATTTACACTAGTATTTTTCAAAAAAAACGAACAAAAAAACATAAATTATATTTATTCATCGTGTTTGAGAAAAATGAATAAATTGCGTTGTTTTTGTTGACCAATCAGCTTAAAACTGATATATTATTCTATGTTCTGAAACAGTAAGTTAACATTTTGAAAACTTTTCGGAACACCTAAAATAAATATTGACAAAAAAATATTTATAAGTTAAGATAACAAAGTCGCATTAAGCAGTAATGACAATTTTAAAAACTTCTTCAAAAAAAGTTCTAAAAAATTGTTGACATTAACTTTTAAATCTGTTAAGATATAAAAGTTGCTGAAACAAAGCGACAAACAATGTAGACCTTTGAAAACTGAACGAATAAAACAAACCAAATGTGTAGAGCGTTTCTTTTAATAGAAACAAACAAAACATAGCAAGCAATATGCTAGCAAGTCAATTTTTAAAATTGAGCTTAACAATCGCAAGATTGTTTCAAACACTTTTTATGAGAGTTTGATCCTGGCTCAGGACGAACGCTGGCGGCGTGCCTAATACATGCAAGTCGAACGCTTTTTCTTTCACCGGA